>JBDHXS010000045.1:0-17668 GCA_039810845.1 Runella sp.
GACAAGGAGGAGGATAGTGGAGGAAAGCTGAAGCAGTGTTTTTCACCACCAGCCTTCAAGAAACAAACCAACCTTATATGAAAACCCTATCTCTTCTGCCCTTTTTGCTTTCATTCATTGCCATGGCGCAACCTAAAGACATCAATGCTGAACAAACAGCCATTGTTTCCTCTAAACATTGGTTAGATATTGATTACGTCGGTGACGGTATTGTGGGGCATCGATTGGATATTCATTTGCCTGCTACTGGGCAAGCTCCTTTTCCTATTGTAGTGGCTATTTACGGTAGTGCTTGGTTTTCTAATTCTTCCAAAGGCACAGTATTCAATACGGGGTTAGGCCAAGCACTGCTAAACAATGGTTTTGCCGTAGTGAGTATCAATCACCGTTCGAGCAGCGATGCCAAATTTCCCGCCCAAATTCAGGACGTAAAAGCAGCAATAAGATTTATACGGGCTAATGCCGCCAAATTTTCGATGGATAACTCGTTTATTGGCGTCACAGGCTGGTCGTCGGGCGGGCACTTGACTGCCTTGACGGGCACTACTAATACAACCCAAACGCACTCTATCCACGGTTTGGAAGTAGAAATTGAAGGTAATTTAGGCAAATATCCTCAAACAAGCAGTAAGGTTAACGCCATCGTTGATTGGTTTGGCCCGACGGATTTTCTCATCATGGATACATGTGGCAGTTCATTTTCGCACAACGAAGCCAAATCGCCCGAATCTTCATTGGTAGGAGGTGCTATTCAGGACAATCCCGACAAATGTGCATTAGCCAATCCTATTTCATATATCAATGCTCAAAATCCTCGGTTCCTGATTTTCCACGGCGACAAAGACCCACTCGTTCCGCATTGCCAAAGCGAAAAATTGTATGAAGCCTTACAGAAGAACAAAGTCAAAAGTGAGTTAATCATTGTTCCTGGTGGCGGTCATGGCCCTGGTGTGATGATTGAAAAGTACTATGAGAAGATGATTGCTTTTTTTAAGGAAGAAAAGGGGAAAGTGAAAAAATAAAAATCAGATCTTATAAAGCCCAATTGAGCGATTATTCAGCTAAGAATCGCTGTCTATCATCTAATAACAAGTAATTTACCTCCTTTTTTACCTTTCATAGGTATGAAAAAACTTCCTATCCTATTCACCACATTGTTGCTTGCGACAGGGCTGAAAAGCATTGCACAACTTGACATTGTTAAAACCGAAAATGGGTCGGTTTCCGGCACTAAAAACGGCGACATTTACAGTTTTAAAGGAATTCCGTTTGCCGCACCACCCATGGGTGAGCTACGCTGGAAAGCGCCGCAACCTGCCAAAAACTGGACGGGTGTCCGTAAATGCGAAACTTTTTCGGCCAGCCCCATTCAGTCAAAACCCGCTCCTTTTTACTGTTGGACGGAGGAGTTCATTGCCCCACCCGAACCATTGAGTGAAGATTGCTTATATCTCAATGTATGGACTGGGGCGAAAGTACCTTATGAGAATCGTCCCGTGTTTGTATGGATCTACGGCGGCGGCTTTTCATCGGGTTCGGCGGCTTGCGCTATTTATGACGGTGCCGAAATGGCAAAAAAAGGAGTGGTTTTTGTAAGCATCAATTACCGCGTGGGCGCGCTCGGTTTTATGGCACACCCCGAACTGAGCAAAGAACAAAACAACGCTTCGGGAAATTATGGTTTGCTCGACCAAATTGCAGCGTTAAAATGGGTCCAAAACAATATCGGTGCCTTCGGCGGTGACCCCAACAACGTGACCATTGCAGGACAATCAGCGGGTTCGATGAGTGTCAACTGTTTGGTGGCTTCGCCGTTGGCCAAAAGGCTTTTCCACCGTGCCATTGCCCAAAGCGGCGGCATGCTCTCCAGTCGCATTCCTACCACGCTAATGGCCGCCGAAAAAAATGGCGAAGCTTTTCAAAAGAAAGTCAATGCGGCCAATTTGGCTGAATTACGTAAGAAAACCCCCGAAGAACTTTTAGCAGCGACTCAGGGAGTGCGTTTTGGCGTGACCTTGGATGGTTATATATTGCCGACTGACATTTACAATCATTTTAAGGAAGGCAAACACAACGATGTGCCATTGATGGCAGGTTGGGTTTCAGGCGACGGGGGTATCATGGGTGGGCAGGCACTAACTGCCGAAAAATTCAAGCAACAGGCGCAAGAAAGATACGGAGCCAATGCCGAGGAATTTTTGAAACTTTTCCCCGCCACTAATGACGATGAAGCCAAAGCAACGCAACTGAAAGTGGGTCTATTGTCGTTTGCCGCTATGTCAGCAAATTTGTGGGCAGGGTTCAATAAAAGCAAATCGTACCTTTACCAATTCATCCACGTACCACCCGACAAACCCAACTTCCCGAATTACGGTGCTTTTCACACGGCTGAAGTGCCTTATGCCCTGCATACGCTTCATATGTTGAACCGTCCATGGCAAGAAGTGGATCGTCAATTGGAAAATACCATGTCCGATTATTGGGTCAATTTCGCCAAATTTGGTAATCCCAATGCCAAAGGAGTTCCTGAATGGAAAAATTATGATAAAAAAACAGGAGTGATTATGGAATTTGGTGACAAAGTACAGGAACGCCCTGCTTTGTTTAAAGCGGAATTTGAATTATTGGAAAAAACTCAATGATAAAAAAGTCGGGCCTCAAATGAAGCCCGACTTTCCGACGTTTTCTTAACCTAAACTAAATTCTTTGAAAGTCTTATCTGATTCAATACAGTTATTACTCTGCTTTTTCCTAAAAGTTACAGTAAGAACGGTAAGAATTATTCTGGTTTACTGTCCTGAATTGGCCCGATTACGTACATCTTCAGTGCTTGTGCTACGCTGGCGTGCCGCTTTTACGTTCTGATTTCCAAAACGATAGTTGAATGAAAGGCGTACTTGACGGCTCTCCCAACGAGACATTACCCGGAAGTTTAAATCTTGGTATTTAACCGTTCCAGCAAAGCGGTTCAGGAAAAAGATGTCCTGAATATTCAGGCGTAATGATGCTTTCCGGTTCCACAACGACTTGGCAAATCCTGCGCTGATTTGTCCTTGGGCCTGCGCTTTCATAATGTTGTATTGCGTAGGAGAGTTCCAAAATCCACTCAACTCGGCGGTATAGCCTTTGGGTAGCGTGAAATTGTTCATTACAAAAACTGTCGCTCCAAACTGTCCCAAATCCAAGTCGGCACCGTAGTAAAACGAACGGAAGCGGTTGTAAAACGCACTGATATTGTTTTGCATCGTCCACCATTTTTTGATAGGAATTGGAATACTCAATGTCAGATTGTAATTGTCTTGATGATCTAGATTTTCAGAGGTTACGTATGTCTTGTTTTCTTCTGGGATTTGCTTCGGAATCTGATCTGCAATCACATCGTTGATGCGGCTGTAGCCCAAAGTAGTTGAAAAAGCACCTTTAAAAACATGTGTAACCTGAAACGAATTGGTAAACTGCGGACGTAAATTGGGATTTCCTTGTTGGAAGGTATAGGGATCCAAAAAGAACTGGAATGGGTTCAAATTACGATAATTGGGACGGTCGATGCGACGACTGAACGACACGTTAAGGACGTTATTGGTATCCAATGTACGAGAGACAAACACACTTGGAAAAAGATTGATATAATTGCGGTCAATCACGCTGTTAAGTGTTACAGAATTTCCATTAGAATGCGTATGTTCGGCGCGTATCCCCAACTGTAATTGTGTCTTTTTATTCAGTTTAGTGCTGTAATTGGCATAAACCGCATTGATATTCTCTTTGTAAATAAATCGGTTGGAGCGTTTGGGATCTAATACCCATTGATTGTCAATCAACGTTTCAAAACGCATATCGTTGTCCGTATTTACCAAGCTACTTTTGGCTCCTGTTTCAAATTTACCTTTTTTCAGGGGGTGGATATAGTCAATTTTGGCACCCGCAATACTGATATTGGAGGGCATTATGTTGCGGAATACCTCTTTGCTCGTAATTACATTGTCAGGACTATAATAAATCGTATTAAGGTCATTGCCTGAATTTCCGTCGAAATAAGAATAATCAGCATCGGCACTTAATTCACGTCCTTTACCAAAATCATGCTTTACATTAAGATTACCTGTATAATTATTCAATTGATTGTGGTTAAAAGCATCGGTGGCAAAACGACTTGTCAGCGTTTGATTTTTATCACGGAAATCGGTGCTTGAAATCCCATTCATTTTGAATTGGTTCAAGAAGCCAGTAGCCAATACGCCGATAGTTGTTTTTTTGCTAACAAAAAAGTCCATGCCCGTACGGAAACTCAAATTTTGGGGATTGCCTACGCGGGGGCTGTTTTGGTCCATGTAGGTGATTTGATCTTTGTAAGCAATGACGCGGTCGATGTCCTGAATATTCCGAAAACGAGCGTGAAAAGCACTTACATTTCCAAAGGCATTGAATTTAGCATTACGGTAATTAAGCCCTAATGAACCATTCAGTTTTTCGTAGCGTCCATAACCCGCACTCAATGTATAGTTACCGTTAGTACCGAAGTTTTTGTTTTTTTTCAATACGATATTGATCAATCCAGTATTGCCAGCTGCATCATATTTGGCGGGGGGATTGGAAATCAATTCAATTTTTTCGACGTTGTCGCTCGGCATAGCTTGCAGCATATTCATCAAATCCTGCATCGAAATCTGCTGCAATTTTCCGTCAATCATAATCATCACTCCCTGACGGCCTTTAAATTGAAGGCGATCATTTTGACGGTCAACGGTTACTCCTGGGGCTTTTTCCAATACTTCCAATGCTGTACCACCCGCTGAGCCAATGTTGTTTTCAACGTTTACAACCATACGGTCAATCTGCTGCTCAACAAACGGCTTTTTAGTAATGACCTTTACTTCCTGGAGCGTTTGGGTCAGTTCGGCTACTTTCAGTGTAGGAACGGTCACAATCGTTTGACTCGCACTCACTTCAAAAGAAGCCGAAAAAGTTTTTTGATAGCCCATCATAGTGGCAGAAATTAGATAACGTCCCAAAGCCACGTTTTCAAATTCGTAGTTACCTGTTTCACTCGAAATCGCCCCCTTGGCTAAGGTAGAATCCTTGGCGTTAAGCAATAAAACAGTGGCGAATGGGAGAGGTTTGGTAGAAGTTTCTTGAACTTCGCCTGATACTTTTCCTTTGAGGGATGACTGTGCAAACACAGAAGAACAAAGCAGCATTATAGCTGCCGCAAAACTCGTAAAAGTTTTCATGGCTGTTGTTTAAAATGGCTGTTATTAAATACCGCTTCAAAATTATAGTACTTTGCTATACAAGCTACCTTTTTTTACACAAGCGGTTTGATTTACTTTACAAACGGTTTTGGGGCGAAGGGGCAGTTTGCAGTGAACAGTATTCATTACTGTAAACTGTGGACTGCAAACTGCTTACTATTCATTGTTGATTTTGTCTTCATGCTGCTAATTTCACTAATAAGATGCCAAGCCAGCAAGAAAGGTTGCATGAAGTGTAAAAAAAAATTGATGAAAGGTAAAAATTGGTTTCCCATTCCCCTTTCTCTTTACTTTGCATTTCAGTTCGTTTTCAGCTAAAAATATGTCGTTACCGTATTCCATTGATATGATCGGCGTTTTGGTATTTGCTATATCGGGGGCATTAGCAGCTTCTGATAAGAAAATGTACCAAGACCTATTCGGCGTTTTTTTTACGGGTTTTATTACAGCAATTGGCGGAGGTACACTTCGTGATGTGACGCTGGGTGTATATCCTTTGGCGTGGGTAAAAGATATGAACTACCTGATTTTTATCACTTTAGGCGTTATTATTACTGTTTTGTTTAAAAAAGTGATTCTTCGACTTCACAAAGTCATTTTCCTATTAGACACGGTCGGCATTGGCGTTTATACAATTCTTGGGGTACAAAAATCACTGCAATACGGGGTCAATCCATTTGCTGCCATCATTCTGGGCATGGTTTCGGCAGTCTTTGGAGGTGTTATTCGTGATACGCTTATTAACGAATTACCTTTAATTTTTCAGAAAGAAATCTACGCTACGGCCTGCATGGCAGGAGCTGTTGTTTTTGTATTATTAGATTTTTATGGGATCAAAACTGATTGGAACGCCCTTGGGTGCGTATTATTGATTATTATTGTCCGTCTGATTGCGGTAAAGTATCGTTTGTCATTGCCCAAAATTGACCTATAACCTGACCTTTATCTTTAAAATGAAAGAATCGTTAGCTGCCTTAGATTACATCCGTCTAAACTTTTCAGCCGAAAGTTCCGCTACTGTCAATATTGCGTTAGCATTAATGATGTTTGGAGTCGCCCTTGATATTAAACCTCATCATTTTAGTACGCTTATTCAAAACCCGCGACAGTTATTGGCCGGTGTATTGAGTCAGGCAGTAGTGATGCCCGCTGCTAGTTTTTTATTGGTGATGGCCTTGGGCGATAACATTACAGTAGGCGTAGCGTTGGGGATGATACTCGTAGCGGCCTGCCCAGGAGGAAATATTTCCAATTTTATCACTTCATTGGCCAAAGGAAACGTAGCACTTGCCGTAAGTCTGACGGCCATAAGTACGATGATAGCCGTCATAATGACGCCTTTTAATTTTACTTTTTGGGGTAACCTCTATGCCCAAAGTAGCTCTTTGGTTCGGCCGTTATCGTTGGACTGGCGCGAATTACTCAAGTCAGTATCCTTGATTTTAGGAGCCCCAATGCTACTGGGGATGCTTTGTTCTATCTACTTACCAAAAGTGGCAGCATTACTCCTTAAACCATTTAGAATTCTATCTTTGTTATTTTTCATCGCACTCGTTGTCATTGCCTTTACCCAAAACTTCGATATTTTCATCAATCACATTGGGTATGTATTTGTAGTTGTATTATTACAAAATAGCGTAGCGCTATTTACTGGTTATGGCATGGGAAGCCTCTTTGGTTTATCTATTCAAAATCGCCGTACGCTAAGCATTGAAACGGGAATTCATAACTCAGGCCTAGGACTGGCTTTGCTATTCAACCCTACTGTTTTTCCTACGGATTTGCCTTTGGGCGGTATGGCTATCATTGCGGGTTGGTGGAGTATCTGGCATATTTTGTCAGGCACAGCCATCGCTTTTTATTGGAGTCGCAAAAATGTCGTCGTATCGGCCAACTGACAACTGGTAGATTATTAAACAAAAACCACTAAACTGTAACCCTGAAACTCAATCCAATGCCTAATAATAGTTTTTTTTATACCCTTCTTCGCATCTACGTCCGTTTTTGGCATAATGTTATTTTTTATCGCAAAGTAGAAATCAAGAATTTTCCTAAAAATTTACCCTCCAACACCCCGCTTTTGATTGTTACCAATCATCAGAATACGCTGATGGATGCCTTAGCAGTAGTACTAAATGTTGGAACACGACAACCTTATTTTCTTACTCGCGCTGATCTTTTTAAGAAAGATTTGGTTCGTAAACTGCTCATGTCCTTAAAAATGCTACCCGTGTATCGCCTGCGCGATGGCGTGGATGAGATGCAGCAAAATGACGAAATTTTTCAAACCTGCGTCAATATACTGAGCAACGGCGGTACGTTGGCGGCCTTCCCAGAAGGTAATCACGGTGTGCAGTATCATTTACGGCCTTTTAAAAAAGGGCTGGCTCGGATTGCTTTCAAAGCAGAAACCGAACATGATTGGAATGTTAATCTGCAAATCCTCCCTTGCGGGCTGTATTATTCTCACTGCCAAAAAATGGGAGAACGTTTAGTCCTTAATTTTGGTGAACCTTTCAAAGTCAGCGATTTTCGAAAAGAATACGAACAAAACCAGCCCCGCACACTGACCCAAATCACTCGTCGAATGTCGGACGAAATCAAATCACTGATGCTGCATTTTGACGACCTTCCCAACCACGATACGCTCAAATGGCTAACCGATTTGGAGATACGCAAGGAAGGAGATACCATTACCAATATTCGTGGCAAAGCGGAAGAATTGGAAAAACTACGTCAACAAAAAACTTCAGTTTATGACAAACTGATGGAAGAAACCAAAATCAAACGACAAAATTTAGACAAAAAAGGCATTGAAGGAGAAATCTATGGACAAGCTAAACTTCCCAGTTCTTTTTTGGTACTGAAAACGTTAGGTTTACTTTTAACATCTCCTCTTGCCTTTTACGGTTGGATCAACAGCGTCATCCCCTACTCTATTCCGTTTATTTTTACCAAGAAACTAAAAGACCAGCAATTTTCCAGCGCCTTTCGTATCGTTTTCTTTGCCCTCATTACTTTTCCTTTTATTTGGCTGATTCAAATCGGAATAGTTTGGGGACTTACCGAAGCAAAAACAGCAGTATTGTATGCTTTTTCTCTCCCTTTCACTGGCTATTTTGCACACCGCTGGGCACGTTGGTGGAATGAAACTATACAACAATGGAAATTGAGGTAAGTAACTATCCATTTTTGCGTTTATTGGCGGGGATGTTGGTGGAAACCGTCGTACTTTTATGGGTTTGACGATAAAGTAAAGGTAGAAAATTTCAAGCGCTTTCTCTATTTTTGCAACGTTTATCAAAACTTGAATTAGATGACTATTCACAAAGAAGGATTTGCTAGTATTGGATTAGCTGCACTTTTTGTGCTATTGACCAATGGCCTCATTCGCTATTTTTTTCCAGAAACTGCTTGGTTGACCACAACATGGTTGGTGGCTTCTCTTATCTTTTTCTTTATCATTGTTCAGTTTTTTCGTAAACCCACCCGTATTACACTTATCAACCCTAAGCACGTTATTGCTCCCTGCGATGGAAAAGTGGTGGTAATTGAAGAAGTGATTGAGTCTGAGTATTTTAAAGGCCCTCGTCGGCAAGTGTCTATTTTTATGTCTCCGCTTAATGTACATATCAATTTTAATCCAATAGCAGGGATAGTTAAATATTTCAAGTATCACCCAGGGAAATACTTGGTAGCGTGGCATCCCAAATCGAGTACTGAAAACGAGCGTACTACCACGGTTTTAAAGGCTTCAAATGGCGTAGAAGTACTGTTCAGACAAATTGCAGGTGCATTAGCCAAGCGTATCGTTTGGTACGTAGAAGAAGGACAGCAAGTGACGCAAGGCTCTGAAATGGGCTTTATCAAGTTTGGCTCAAGAGTAGATGTATTCTTGCCGCTTGATGCTGAAATCAAAGTAAACTTAGAACAAAAAACCACGGGAGGAATAACAGTGTTGGCACATTTAAAGTAATGTAGCGTGGAGAATGCGAAGTGTCGAATGAATACTCTACAACTCGACATCTTGCACTTGACACTCGGCATTTTATGCGCGATACTTTGCACTTGACATTAAAAAAACATGCTATCTATTACAGAATCTACTTCCCGCTACGATCACCTCGAACAAATGAGTGTTCGGGAATTGCTTACTAATATCAATAATGAAGATAAGACTGTTCCGTACGCAGTCGAAAAGGCCATTCCTCAAATCGAAGCATTGGTGACACAAATTGTAGATAGAATGAAACAAGGTGGTCGATTGTTTTATATCGGAGCAGGTACAAGCGGACGTTTGGGTGTGGTAGATGCCTCCGAGTGTCCTCCTACATACGGAGTTCCTTTTGATTTGGTAATTGGCCTCATGGCAGGAGGCGATCAAGCTATTCGCAAAGCTGTCGAAAATGCAGAAGACGACCCCAACCAAGCTTGGGCTGATTTGCAAGCATACGAAATAGATGAACTTGATTCGCTGATTGGCATTGCTGCTTCGGGTCGTACTCCATATGTCATTGGGGGACTCGACACTGCCCGAAAATCTGGTATTCTGACGGGTTGTATCGTCTGCAATACAGGATCAGCCGTAGCTGCTGCCGCCGAATATCCCGTAGAAATTGTCGTAGGACCAGAGTTTGTAACGGGTAGTACCCGCATGAAATCGGGGACGGCGCAAAAACTTGCCTTGAATATGATTTCTACTTCAGTGATGATTCAGTTGGGGCGTGTCAAAGGCAACAAGATGGTGGACATGCAAATGACCAACTACAAACTCGTACAGCGTGCCATCCGAATGGTCAGAGAAGAACTTCCACATCTTACGCCCGAACAAGCACAGATGTTGCTCGATGCACATGGCAGCGTACGTAATGCCGTAGAAGCAGGGAGAAAATCATCAACATAAAAGCAAATTAAATCTTTGTCAAATTGCCCTGCCCCGATTCGACAGTTGTTACTTGCTCTTTAGTCCGAGAAGCATTGGCTTCAAATATAGCTTCGTAATGTTTGAAATTGGTCTTCATCCATTTGTCCCAAAAATTGAAATAGAGTCCGTAATTGCCTTTGCCTAATTGATGGTGCATATTGTGATGCGTAGGGGTATTTTGCCAACTTCCCAACCATGTTTTCAAGAAATTCTTTGGAAAAATCTCGTAGCCTGTATGCCCCAATACGTTCATAATCACCATAAAAAAGAGGAACAAAAAGATAGCGATGGGGTGCATTGGAATACATATTACCATAAGAACCAGTACGCCTGCTTCTACCACTGCTTCTAAAGGATGAAACGCAAAGGCTGCCCAAGGCGTAGGATTGTGCGACAAATGATGCACTTTATGAAAGTACGGAAAAAGTTTGGGGTGGTGCATTAAGCGGTGGGTCCAATAAAAATAAGTGTCATGCCAAAAAATAGCTAAAATGATGCTGAAAATAAGATACCCCCAACCAAATTTTTCGACTTCGGTATAAATCTGCGTATAATCGTATTTCCGCAGAAAATAAATCCCAATCCCAATCACCGAAAAAATGACCATAGTAAGCAATGAATAGCCGATTTCACGCAATACATCTTTATTTTTTGGAAATTTTTGTTGGATTTTGAAGTAAAACCAATCGTTCTTTTTAAAAAAGTAAAAAAGCCAGTAAGCCGTCCCTGCTACCAACATGTAGCGAATAAGTTGCAATAATAAAGTAAGTGAAAAACGGCTGAATAAGTCTATTTCTTGAAATGTTTCCATGGTTGTCAATTTTTTATCTCAATGCCACCGTTTTTGATTGGCCTCCTACGGTGAGTGTTCCCACTGTGTCGCAAGCGCCTGTGCCATAATCAAGTATGCCTGTCATACCCTTAGAAATCATTTTCATGATTCCACTCACTGCTACACTACTTGAACACGCTCCTTTGATCAATAAATTGGTAGTAGTTTCGATGTCATAATTCAAATCACTCACCACATAATTTCCTTTCAAATAACTCATTATTTCATCATCGTTTGTAGTAGCTGTTTGAAAATTCTTCCAAGATTGTACCAATTCCATCGTTGTTTTTAGACTACTACCTTGATATACTGCCGTCAAATCGGTGGCTTTTACTTTGTACTCCAACAAATTTACACTTACTTTTTTGAAATCACTTAGCCCCACTGTGCCATTTAAAGCCATATCTCCCACAGCAAAATTATTCATTTTAATAGTTATCGCTGAGCCAGACTGTCCAAACGACCCCGTATAACTTATTGTGATTGAACCTTTTATTGACCCATAGGTGCTGCTACAACCATTGGAAAAATCAATGCTAATGGTTTTGTTTTTTAAATCTGGTTGGATATTGGCACAAGTCGGTACCTCACCCATTTCTGCCGAGGTTCGTCCGTTGGCTTTGGCTTTATCCATGATGTCGTTGGTCAACTGAATCAAAGCTTGGAGAGTTTCCTGAATACGGGTATTCTGCTGAACTAAGGTTTGAAATTGGGTTAAATTATCAGGTTCAACTTTTGTTTCTTGCGTACGGCTGCACGAAGTGAGCAAAGTAATAGCACAAATAGCTATGATTGAGATACTTTTCATTGTTTTTGGTTGTTTTGCGGATCGCCGCATCGTTTTGTAAAACATTTATTTGAATGAATAGGGCAAAATTGCAGGGTTACTTTTACTCCCAAAAAACTATTCAACCAACATGTCTTACATTTCAACCAACGATGTTGTTTGGTCAAAAAGCGGCAAATATTAACCCAGAATCATTGTGCTGCAATGATTGAGCAAAACAGGCATTTCGTAGAAGATTCAACACAATTCGTTGAAAAAAAACGCTTACTTCAGCAGTAAAATACTAATTTCGGTCATGAACTTGTTTGAAAAACGACTCCGCTGGATTTGGCATGTAGCATTTTGGTTGACGTACATTCTGCTTTTATCTTATACCTTCGGGCAAATCATGCCTTTTTTATCTGCTCAAAGCCGCGTATTGACAGGATTGGTACTACATGCTTGCTTTGCTTATCTCAACTGGTTTTGGCTTATTCCTCGTTTCTTTTTACAACGCCAATATTTCAGCTATTTTGGACTTTCTATCAACTTGCTTTTGCTTTTAGGCTGGCTGCGTTATTGGTTTGAATATGCCCTACCAACGCCGTTGATATCGTCAGTGACACCTATTTTGCCACTAAAACTCATTTTTATTGCTTTTTCATTTATAAGTATTTGGGTACTTAGCTCGCTATTTAGGCTTCTCGAAGACCGCATCAAAACCATGCAGTTGGAAAATGAATTAAAAAATACGCAGCTACAGTCCGAATTACGATTCTTGAAATCACAAATTAACCCTCATTTTTTGTTCAATACCCTCAATAATGTGTATTCGCTGGCTTACCTCAAGTCTGACCAAGCCGCGCCGATGATTTTGAAACTATCGGGGATGCTACGTTATATGCTGTACGATTGTGACGCCCCTAAAGTGTCATTACAAAAAGAAATCGAATATCTGCAAGATTATATCGAACTTCAGATCCTCAATCCAGCCGACCGTCTTAAAGTGCAGTTTCAGATTCAAAATGATGTCCCTAATAGGATGATTGAACCAATGCTTTTTGTGAGTTTTATTGAAAACGCTTTCAAACACGGTAACTTGAGTCAGCCTGCAGCTTATATTCGGATTCAACTCACTAACAAAGCCCATAAATTGGTATTCTGGGTCGAAAATTCGGTAGGAAACAGCGCAAGTAAAGATAAGATAGGAGGGTTGGGATTACAAAATGTTCGCCAACGCTTGGCCCTTTTATATCCCAAAAAGCATGATTTAGAGATTATTGAAGAGGAGAACTTTTATAAAGTATGCTTGTCTTTAAAAATTACTCAACCTTAAAATAAGATGAATTGCCTTATCGTTGACGACGAATACATGGCTCGGCTTTTGTTGGAAGAGTATGTCAAAAAAGTACCCTTCTTGACACTTGTAGGAACGTGTGAGAATGCTTTAGAAGCTTTTCATCTCCTCAAAACCGAGGTCGTAGATGTAATCTTTTTGGACATTCAAATGCCCCACCTCACAGGACTTGAGTTTGCGAAAATTTTGCAAAACAAACCCGCTATTGTTTTTACTACGGCTTATTCCGAACATGCAGTCGAAGGTTTTCAGCTCGATGTCGTGGATTACTTGCTCAAACCCTTCTCGTTTGAGCGGTTTGTGCAAGCAGCTAGCAAAGCCTCCAATTTTGTCGCTTTTCATAAGAAAGCCCCTCTCCCCCTCCCTACCGAATCTTCTTTACCTGGGTATTTTTTTGTAAAATCTGATGGAAAACAGATTAAAATTCGATTTGACGATATTTTGTATATCGAAGGGCTGAAAGAATACGTGAGTATCTATACAACTGACAAACAACGCGTTGTTACGCTTCAGTCCATCAAAAACCTGGAGGCCTTCCTCCCTAAAAATACTTTTCTACGGATTCATAAATCCTATATCATTAGCCTTGCGCACATCGAAGCCCTCGTAGGAAATCAAGTAGAAATCCACAACAAACTTCTCCCCATAGGTGCTACCTACAAGGAAGAGGTGATGAAATCGTTACAATTGGAGTGAGCTTGAAAGTATTCAATTTTACTGATTTTTTCAGTATCAATAATACAATATAGATAAAAACTATATGGTTATAATAACAATCAATTTGACTTATCTTTACTCCTTTCGTAATTTTGAAAGAGATTATTAAACTTATCAATACAAATAAATTAATCAATTATAAAAAATGGAACAACATACATCCTCCAGTGGAAATGGTGAAAGCAAATGCCCTTTTTCGGGAGCTACCATTACGAAAAGTGCTGGTGGTGGCACCAGAAACCATAACTGGTGGCCTAATCAGTTAAATTTGAGTATTCTTCGTCAGCACTCTTCGTTGTCCAATCCAATGGATGAAGATTTCAATTATGCAGCGGAATTCAAGTCTCTTGACTTGGCTACTGTTAAAAAAGAAATTTTCGATTTGATGACCACTTCGCAAGAGTGGTGGCCTGCCGATTATGGCCATTATGGCCCATTTTTTATTCGTATGGCATGGCACAGTGCAGGTACGTACCGCATTGCCGACGGTCGTGGTGGGGCTGGTGCTGGTACCCAGCGCTTTGCGCCACTCAACAGCTGGCCAGACAATGGTAATCTTGACAAAGCACGGCGTTTGCTATGGCCAATCAAACAAAAATACGGCAGAAAAATATCTTGGGCAGACCTAATGATTCTTGCTGGAAACTGTGCCTTAGAATCAATGGGCTTTAAAACCTTCGGATTTGGCGGTGGACGTGAGGATGTATGGGAGCCAGAAGAAGACATTTACTGGGGCTCGGAAGGCAAATGGTTGGACGACAAACGCTATACAGGCGACCGCGAATTGGAAAATCCGCTTGCAGCTGTACAAATGGGGCTTATTTATGTGAATCCAGAAGGCCCTAACGGAAATCCAGATCCATTGGCAGCCGCCCGCGACATTCGCGAGACTTTTGGCCGCATGGCAATGAACGATGAAGAAACAGTAGCCCTTATTGCAGGTGGACACACGTTCGGAAAAGCCCACGGTGCAGGTGACCCAAGCAAATATGTGGGTCCAGAGCCTGCAGGAGCGGGTATTGAAGAGCAGAGCCTCGGCTGGAAAAACACCTATGGCAGTGGTAATGCAGGCTATACCATTACCAGTGGATTGGAAGGAGCATGGACTACCACGCCAACCAAATGGAGCAACAATTATTTTTGGAACCTGTTCGGTTATGAATGGGAACTGACCAAAAGCCCAGCAGGTGCTCATCAGTGGATTCCGAAGCATGGAATGGGAGCAGGGACTGTACCAGATGCACATGACCCAGCAAAACGCCATGCACCCATCATGTTTACTACCGATCTTGCCTTGAGAATGGATCCTATCTATGAACCTATTTCAAGACGCTTCTTTGAGAATCCTGATGCGTTTGCCGATGCCTTTGCTCGGGCGTGGTTCAAATTGACCCACCGTGACATGGGGCCAATAGCTCGCTACTTAGGGCCAGAAGTACCCCAAGAAGAATTAATTTGGCAAGACCCCATCCCAGCGGTAAATCATGAATTAGTTGACGCAAACGATATTGCTGAATTAAAGAAAAATATCCTTGCCTCTGGTCTAACAGTATCAGAATTGGTATCAACTGCGTGGGCGTCTGCCTCTACTTTCCGTGGTTCTGATAAACGTGGTGGAGCAAATGGCGCACGCGTTCGTTTAGCACCTCAAAAAGATTGGGCTGTAAATAATCCTTCGCAGCTCTCAAAAGTACTCACAACGCTTGAAAGCATTCAAGAAGAATTTAACAGTATTCAGACTGGGGCAAAGAAGGTTTCAATCGCCGACCTGATTGTTTTAGGTGGATGTGCGGGTATCGAGCAAGCCGCCAAAAATGCAGGCCATGAAGTTACAGTGCCTTTCACCCCTGGGCGTGCTGATGCCTCTCAAGACCAAACAGATGTAGAATCGTTCGCTGTTCTTGAACCAATTGCAGATGGATTCCGTAATTACAAAAAAGGACATTATACGGTTTCAGCCGAAGAAATGCTCGTTGATAAAGCTCAGTTGTTAACGCTTACCCCGCCCGAAATGACAGTACTCATCGGTGGTATGCGTGTCCTAAATACCAACTTCGATCAGTCTCAACACGGTGTATTTACAAAGCGCCCAGAAGCCCTGACAAATGATTTTTTTGTTAACCTACTCGATATTCGTACCACTTGGAGAGCTACTTCAGATGCCCAAAACGTGTTTATGGGCAGTGATCGTATGACAGGCGAACCCAAATGGACAGGAACTCGCGTGGATCTTATCTTTGGTTCAAACTCTGAGTTGCGTGCCTTGGCAGAAGTATATGGCTGTGGAGATTCGCAAGAGAAGTTTGTAAAGGACTTTGTAGCCGTTTGGAACAAAGTAATGAACCTCGACCGCTTCGACTTGGCTTGATTGAGTTCAGAATAACAATTTTTAATGGAAAAAGGGTGGTCTGCCAACAGATCACCCTTTTCTAGTTGTTGAGGCTATACAAATAGAATTTTAAATTGATTTACAGCACATTACAAACAAATTAACCTCAGAAAAGAACCAAAATGAGCAATTTTCAAGGTTTTTATATGTTTTGTTTCTACAAAAAACCGAAATACAGATGCAATCACAGCGGCGAATTTTCTCGCAGAAATCGCTGAATCTCGCAAAGAAATTTGTTACACCTCTTCCCATTTTGATTTAATCCCCACTTTATCAAAGAGTTCTGAGAGACTCAACTGGGTTTGACGAATGTCTTGCCAATCTTTTAGTACTACACCCAGTGTAGATTCCACGAGTGATTTTTCCAAGTGATTGATGTGCATTCCTGCTAAGGCTTGCGCCCAATCAAGCGTCTCGGCTATGCCTGGCACTTTGTTAAGTCGCTGTTGACGAAGCTCTTGCATAAACGCCGTAATCTGACGGGCAAGGGTAGCATCTATTTGTTCTACTTTCGATTTTACAATTGCCAGTTCTTTTTCAAACGGCGGATAATCAATCCACAAATACAAACACCGACGCCGAAGTGCCTCCGAAAGCTCCCGAGTACGGTTTCCTGTCAAAATCACGTGGGGAATATGCGTCGCTTTAATCGTACCAATTTCGGGAATAGTAATTTGCCAATCCGATAGCATTTCGAGTAAAAAGCTTTCAAATTCTTCGTCTGCCCTATCTACTTCATCAATCAATAATACGGGAGATTTGGGATGAGTAATCGCCTGTAAAAGCGGGCGTTTCAACAAAAATTTTTCACTAAAAATAGTCTGTTCAATGGATTCTGTAGTCTGCGGACTGTGGACTGTGGACTGCTCCCCCATTTTCAAATACAACAACTGATGTTGATAGTTCCACTCATAGATAGCGTGGTTGGCATCTAACCCTTCATAACATTGTAGGCGAATGAGGTCAGTTTCAAGCGATTGTGCCATTACCTTTGCAATCTCCGTTTTGCCTACGCCCGCTGGCCCTTCAATCAACAATGGCTTACGAAGTTTCATCGCCAAATAGACTGACATAGCTACGTACTCGTCCGCAATATAGCCACGGGTTTGTAGAAGAGACTGAACAGACTTCAAGGTGTGAGGCATTAGGAATATCGAATTAGAAATTCAGGATGACGAATAATTGATTAGAATTGAGTTACAGGTCAGACCAGAGGTCAGACCTGCTTATTCAGGAAACTGAGATTTATCAATGTTGGGAATAATCCGAATCGCATTTTTATAATACACTTTCTTCAAAATCTCATCGGGTAGCCCCATGCCATACATACGCCAAAACGCATGGTATTTTTTGTGATAAGGGAAGTACTCGTCTTCTGTTTCTAATACTCGGAAGTAGTTAGCTTACTAAGAAGTTACACAACTGTCTTTC
>JBDHXS010000046.1:0-17605 GCA_039810845.1 Runella sp.
CACAACAGCTATGACTGGCGACTATACAGTGACAATTACTGCTAATGGGTGTACCGCCAGAGGAACTGTGAATATCACTGTAACAACCCAACCCGTAACGGGTATTGATAACGTATCTGCAACGTCTCTGTCTGCTTGCCCTGGAGCAGGTGTTGATGTTAATTTTACTATTATTCCTTCAAACGGTGTGGGTACATTTGATGTTTATTTGGCTGATGCCAATGGCCAGCAAATAGGAGCCAGCATAGGTACCAGTACCCGTAGCCCGATTCGAGCCACTATTCCTACTACGGCGACAGCTGGTACAAATTACCGACTATTAGTAAAAACCTCTCCAAATATAAGTAAATCAAGTAGCAGCGCTTTTACCATTCTTCAACGCGCTACCGCACAGATGTTGTCTCCTACAAAAGACACTTCTATTGTAGCTCGAAAAACGGGTGATAATTTATCTGCTCGGGTGCGGGTTCAAGGAAGTGGTCCTTTTACACTCACTTTCAGCGCAGGAACACGCACCGTACGCAATGCAGGTGATACTACGCTGACATTTAGATTTGAAAACGATGGAGTTTTTAGCTTTCAAGGCATAAACGGTGCTTGTGGAGCAGGAGGCTTGAGTAGTACACAAAATGTGAGAATTACCATCAAGCGAGTAGTAGCCATAGAAGAAGATACTTTGGCTAAGTTTAGTATGTCAGTGTTTCCAAACCCAACTTCTGACCGTCTTACTGTTCAAATCAAAAATGGGAAAGTAGGACAAACTACTCAATTGCGACTTTACGATGGAAAAGGTACTTTGATAAAAACCCATGCCTTTTATAGCTCACAGCATCAATGGGAGATGGAGGGATTTCCCGCTGGGAACTATTTATTAGAAGTAGCTAATGGGGATGAAAAACAATCGTTCAGAGTGATTAAGGAATAAAAACAGATGAAAAAGAACCTTCTCATTTTCTTGGTATTAGCAGTAGTAACGGGTTGTAAAGATAAGAAAGTCGCTACCCAACTGGAACGAGTATGGGTAGTGAAAGAAGCGACACATATTCAGGGTAGCCGAATAAAAGTATATGTAAAAGGACAAACCGGCAATCTCTTTAATTATGACCCTTTTGTGCTGGATTTAAGTAATGCGAATGTGGTAAAATTTACCGATGTAGCTCAAGGAGGCGACCGATTTGATTTTACGGGAAAATGGCGAGTGGATCAAAATGTTAAATTGGTATTGTTTGATTTAAGCCCCGAACCTACTTGTAGCGACGGCGTAGATTGTATCAAAGAAGGAATCCAGTTTTTTATTGATAAAGTGTCGGAAAATGAGTTGAAAATCAATCGCTTGTACCGAAGTGATAAGACAGGAGATACCGTAAACGAGTATATTTTGATGCCTAAGTAACATGAGAGGAAAGTTTATAGTTGTAGCCTATTTTTTCTTGATTGAATTAGGGCATTTTACAGGCTTGGCCCAAAATCTTAACCTCAACATGACGGGGCCAGGAACCCGTGCCATGGGAATGGGTGGGGCATTTATTGGGGTAGCCGACGACGCCACGGCTATTCACTGGAATCCAGCAGGGCCAGCTACGATAGATTATAACTATGAAACATTGGAAGAAGGAGAAGGAATGCACTTCTTGATTTCGGGGCGAAGCCGTTCGTTGCAATTGAAGTCAGAAACAGCCCCCGCTACGTATGCTTCCAATTTAGTTCCCAGTTTTGCGGGTGTCCTTATTCCGTACAAACGCTCCGTATTGAATGGCAAACCTGTGAGTTTAGGTAGATTTGATCCCAGTATCGTGTTTTCGGGAGCATATCAAAGTGTGACGGATGCCAATATGTATAATATAAAACAGACTTCAACTTCCGTTATCGAAAACCTAAAAAGTACGCTCAATTTAAGTACAGCATCGCTTTCGGCGGCTTACCAACTCTCTCCTTATATGTCAGTAGGGCTTACTGCCAATTATTGGTTTGGATTGGGCAATAAATTTGAGTATGCTGCTACTGAGCAATCTGCTAATGTAGTTAGAGGCGAGCAGGGGAAATACAAAATTAGTGGCCTCAATTTTATTGGTGGATTGATGTTTGACTTTTATGAAAACAACCTACCATTACGTATTGGAGTGCGAGTTTCGAGTCCATTTTCTTTGCGCAATCAGTTTTCGTCAGAAGGAAACGTGCAGGCCAGTAGCTTGGAAACGCGAATAAGTAGATTATATGACCAAAAGTACAAAATGCCTTTTACCGCAGGTGTTGGTGTAGCTTACCGACCAGTTTGGAGACTGATGCTAACAGCCGACGCAGAAGCACTTCCCTACCAAGGACAAGCAATTCAACAAACTTTTTTTGATTACAATCAGTATAATAGCCTCAATCCAAGCCGTGGTGTTCCTCTGCTGATTGATTTGCCACAGCGCCCTACCATTGCCAAAAATAATCACTACCAACTGAGAGGTGGGGGGGAGTTTTTTCTGCTCGATTCACCTCAATTTGAGATGCGGGTCATGGGAGGGTATCGTTTACAATCTTATCTCAACAACGACGGAACAAGCAGTAAAGCCAAGGCTTTTAGTATGGGAGCTACACTATTTTTTGACCGTTTTAAAATCCATGCTGCTTTTGAGCAGATGAAATACCCACAAGGTACTTCTACTTCTATCAATCAATATACCCGAAGTTATCTATCTATAGATTTTATTATGCTTTTAAGAAGTTAGGAAGTAATGAATTAGGCGTATGAAAAGTTATCTATTACTGGTTAGCGTTCTTTTTATTTGGCTTTTTACCTCACAGGTAATGGCACAGAAGTTTATTGATTTTTATAAAGTAGGAGCCAAACTCAATCAAGAACAAAAATGGACGCAATCGGTCGAATACCTCGACGCTGCCTTGAAAATAAGCAGTACTGATACCAAAGCCATTGCTTCCCGAACAGGGCGCCCGTCGGAGTATTTTCCCAATCGAGAATTGGGCATAGCTTATTTGATGCAGGGAAAAAAAACGGAAGCTAAACGTTACCTCGAAAAATCGTTTACAGACGAACCTACTGATCGGGCAAAGGAGTTTCTTCTCAAAATTGACCCCAATTGGCAAGATCCGCGTTCTTTGGCAGAGATTCCTAAGCCTCCTAAGCCGTTGTTTGAAAAAGAAAAATTGGAAAAAAGCGCAGAGATGGTAGAAGGTGGGCAGAGTATTACTTTAAAAATTCCTATTCGCAATGATGGAGAAGGACGGTTTGAAAAAGGACTCGTGCGGATTGTTCCGCAAAATATCGGTAAAGGTATTGAGTTTGAGCCAACCCTAGCCGTGGGAGATGTACGTGCAGGGAATAGCCGCAGTATGCAGGTCACTATTCGCACTAATAGCCTTTTGGTAGATGGCAAAGCCTCGTTTCTTTTAAAATTAGAAAACGAATCGGGTACAGTTTGGGACGAAGTACCTGTTAGTTTTAGGACCCAAAGCCCGCCCGTACCATTACTTCGGGTAGTGGGTTTGGTAGCTTCTAACGACAAAAAACTAATTTTGGACAAGGGGCGTCGTACCAAATCTGCTAAGCTATTATTGAAAAACGAAGGCCGTGGAATGTTTAATAAACCAACGATTGCCCTCACTATCAATGATCAGCCTGTTTCGGTTGGAGGGATAGCAATTACGAGAATTTTGGCAGGGGAAACTATTACCATTCCCTGCGATTTATTTGTATCTTCTAACTTTGCTGCCACTACAGCTACGGTAGCAGTTAATGTACAAGAACAGGGAGGGATGTATAATCTTAGTGAAATGCTGACAATACCCGTACAGGAACCACTTACCCCTTTGGTTCATTTTGAGAAAGATGCAATCAAGTGGGAGGGTACACGTGAAGGATTTATTACACTTCTTTCTCAACCCACCATTAAATACAATATCGTTAACGAGTCGGACGAGTTGGTTAAAGACTTGGTCGTTAGGATGGTACAGACTCCCATCAATCCTGGATTTTCGGTGCCTGGTTCTAAAAAAATTGCATCGTTAGAGCCTAATAAAATCGCAGAAGATGACTTGAAAATGAGTATATTACCCAAAATGCTCAAAGGCAGTCAGGCAAAATTTACGCTTCGTTTGGAAAATACGCAAGGGAAGTTGTTGGATAAAATGGAAGTCGAAACGAATATACTTTTGCCAGCAAAACAAATGACCATCCCTCCTACAGTAGCCGAAACCAATGCTTTGATTGATAAAGTTAATCAAAATCTTGATAGCAAATTCATTGCAAGAATTGCACTTTTAGGTGACCAGTTTGACGATTTGGCCACAAAAAAAGACTATTTGGCCAACCTAATAAAGGAATGTTTTAAAAAAGGCAGTAAAGTGGCTTTTTTCAATGACATAGTCCCTGAAGAATTAATAAAAAGCGGGAAGTTTAATGAAAAGCTTCCAGCAGAAACTTACTTAAACAACTCATTGATTTGGTATGATAACTATCAAGTAGATTTTCAACTTGAAAAAGCACTTTATAGCCCTATACAATTTAATGAGAAGGGGGATGCTTTCTTAGATGTTTACGTGAAAAAGTCTTTTGTAGGAACCTCAAAAAGCACTGACTTCAAAGAGGTAAAAGTAGCAAATAACAGCCTGCTCAAAATTAAATATACTTTTCAAAGACAGAAACAAAAAGATGGGCAATGGACCTCAACAGAATTATTCATAGAGGGGATTGAAAAAGTGGTGGACTCCCTTCAAATAACTGATGCTAATTTTACAAGGCAACAGTGGGATGTCAAAGAGGGTGAAGAAACAAATGAATTAATGTCACTATCCACAGTTTTGAGTCCATTGGTTGTCTCTCTCAAAAGCAAATTGCCTGCTACGGCTAAAAAAATTGCCGCTGAACCTTTCATCGAAAAAAATGGCAAATATGTTGATAACAATGTGATTAGGGTTCAGAATCAGCTTATTTCTGAACTAAATACTAAAAGGCTAAAGTGGATAGACGCTACCGAATGGGATGCTACGAAGGCTGTTCCGGGCGAAGATTTTATTTTGGAGGGCAAATATGAATTGCTCAGTAATGGCTTAAAGCTATCGTTGACCTTACGTAATTTCCGTACTTTTGAAATAATAGCAGAAACCACTACAAACATTGGTTTGGAACTGTTAGGAATAGCAAAAAATAAGACAAACCCATGAAAAAAAATGCACAACTTCTGTGTTTTGCGATAGGGTTGCTAACACTCGCTGTTGGTACGCAATTGTGGGCACAGCAACCTCCCAAAAATCAAAACGGGAGTAGCTTGCCCCCGCATGAGGGTGAAATCAAAGATCCAACCCGTACAGAATTGGATGGAGAATTTAAGAAGCGTACCGAGCAGCAAGTTTTGCGTTTGCAAGAGTATATCCAAATTATCTCTGATAAAAGCCAATCTAGTGAAAAACGTGAAATTGCGATTAAAGAAGTGATCAAGTTATTTGAGCCAGGCTCGACTGTTCAAGTATCTTCTGGCAAAAAAGGGGGGCAGGTTGTAACACGCCCCATAGGAGAGTATTTTAGACGATTACGCGATTTGTCCTATCCACAAGTCGAAATTACTTTTTATGATGCTACCTACGTGGGCGATTACCGCAAAGGACCAGATGGCGGCTATTACACTACGGCTACTTTTTCGCAGGAGTTTAAAGGCAAAGACGATAAAGGGAATATCGTCTATGAAGATAAAACTAAGAAAAACGTAGATGTATCGCTCCAAAATATGACAAACGAAGATTTTTATAAGCAAAATAGCTGGATTATAAAGTTTGGTAACATCAAGGTGACTGAGACCAAAAAGCAAGCTAAGCCGATTAATTAGCTAGAAGTCCACAGTAGTCGGATAACGGATTAACAAATAACAATTAATGATATGCCTCGTTCGCTTTTTTTCCTGCTATGGGTATCAATAATACCAAAAGTTTGGGGGCAGGTGGCTGTCAATCGAGTAAAAACACCCGAAAACCAAGTACAAGAAGTAAAACAGTTAGACGATTTTTATGACCGCTTTAATGCCGATCGATTACCTAACGGACAAAAAGCCCCTGATTCGCTCAAAATAGCTACTGTACGGGCTGGTTATATCGAAAAATTAGTTAATTCTGAAGATGCCCGTTGGCAAAAAGCCCCTGACCGTGATAAACTCACGCGGTTTTTACGACAGGTTTGTGATACCAATCATCCCCTGTTTTTGAACAAATTTGATGACCAAATTTACTGTATTGCTTCGTGTGGCGTAGCGTATTTTGGTACTAACACTGTAGCCGAATTGTTGTTTCGTCGTAAAATTGCCAAAGATGCCCACCAATGGGTGCTACAGGGAGCCTCTGATTCATTTATTGAACAATTTGAACAAAAGCTTGAACAGCGTAGCATCGTTCCTAACTCGCACGAGACCAATTTTTTAAGTCTCTCCAATGCCTTACATGCGGGTACACCGCTTCGTAGTTATACCGATTCCACCTTTCGATTCGATGCCCTTAGTGCTTTCATATTTGCTGTTGATAGCAAACTGGTAAAGTTTAATGAATGTGAGCGTGTCACAGTTTTTCTCACAAGCATTAAAGGATGGACGATAAAAATAGAGGACTTCACCCGTGAAAAGGGAAACGCTGGGTGGCTCATCAGTGACCTGATTGAAACAAAAGAAGAACCGTTAAGTAAATTAATGTTTGAGCATCGGTAGTTTTCTGACCGTTGGATAAGTTTTGGTTGATTAAGTATAGGTAAAGTTCGATTTTTACTCAAACTAAAGTAAAACCTTTACTATCCCAATGAAAGTAGGTGAAACTATTCAGCGGCGTGGTTGTGTCACGCTCTTTAAATTTTTGGTAGGTAAAACTCTTCCTGAATTAGAGCAACTTATTGGTTATCATTCAGGGCGTTTGGCACAGGGAGCTTTCTTTGCTCGCTTGCGTCCTGGGCAGCTTCTCCAATCTTCTGATATTCAGCTATTAGGTTACTCGCAAGTGGCCGAGCATCATTTCAAAGACCAATATGGGTCTATCGTGCAGTCGTTTGATTTAAACCAACTCACCAAAATGGCTTTGGGCTATTGGGAGCAAGAAGGGTTACACAATATTGTAAAAGTATTTCCGACGATTGACCATGACAACACCATGGATAACGACATTCAATATCCGCCTGGCAAAGGTATTCCTCAATGGAAACTCAACCGATTGCTAGACTTTGAAGTGGTAAAATTTGTGGACACAGGTCAACGACTCACTCTTTAATGCACAATGAGGGTTTTGAATAGGTATTTTATATATATCAATCCTAACTCAAAAATCTAAAGATAATGATTACTACTACTAAAAAACGAAACCGAAGAATTGTGGGATGTAATCTTTAAATTTATTTAAATTCTCTCAAAACTCCCTACCGTTAACTCAAAACTCCTTGCTATTACTGACACCATTCGTTAAGTTTGATAATATTATTCTAAGCCCTACTTTATGCTCTCGACTCTTACTTTCAGCAATGACCTCAAACGCGCCATTCAGATTGCGCAGTCTGTAGCAAAAGAAAATCAGCACGCCACCTTTTCGCCTGGGCATTTGCTTAAAGGGTTGTTACACAATGATGTAGGTCTGTCGAGTATGCTGGCAGCCTGGGAAATAGATATTCATTATCTCCGCGATTGGGCTGATATTCGCGTTGAAAAATACCCCAAATCGGCTCGCCTCGACGGAGTAGCTCGTGGAGATTCACAAGCGCAAGCGGTATTTGAAGTTTCAGACGTGATTCGGATGAAACTGGGCGAAGAAGAAGTGTCTCCATTAGCGGTATTGGCTGCGATTGCGCGTCCGGGTGTAGGATTTCAAAAAGACCAACTTAAATCTTTTCCGCTGACCGAGACTGACTTGCTCGAAAAAGCCATGACCGATGCAGGCATACAAAGCATTGTTAGTCCTGCTGCCAATAATACTACGAATAAAGGTACTTCGGCGACTACCTCAGCAGGGGGGAATACTGGCACGAAAGCCTTATTCAAATATTGTGTGGATAAAACAGCCGTAGCCCGCGATGGAAAACTCGACCCCATTATTGGGCGCGATAAAGAGACGCGCATGACGGTCGAAATCTTGGGTCGTCGTACCAAACCCAACGTTATTATTGTAGGTGAGCCAGGCGTTGGGAAAACAGCCTTGGTAGAAGGTTTGGCGCAGCTGATTGTGGCTGGACAAGTGCCAGGACATCTCCAAAACGCCTATTTGTTTCAACTCGACATGGGGGCGTTGATTGCAGGAGCCTCTTACAAAGGTGAAATAGAAGATCGCCTCAAAAATATTATTGCTGAAGTAAAACAGTATGAACGCGCCTTGCTTTTTATTGACGAAATCCACGTATTGATGGATCCACAAAGTGGAGCAATGGGACTGGTAAATTTACTTAAACCAGAATTAGCTCGTGGTGAGTTGACAGTGATTGGAGCAACTACGCTCGATGAGTTTCGGAAATTTATGGAACCTGACGAAGCTTTTTCGCGGCGTTTTGAATTGGTAAAGGTAGAAGAACCCGATGAAATAACCGCAAGCCGAATGGTGGGGAAAGTTGTACCGCTTTTTGAAGACCACCATCAAATCAAAGTTGCTGATGGGACAATTATTGAAACTGTACGTTTGGCACGGCGATACATAAAAGACCGTCGCCTGCCCGATGCGGCTATTGATCTCATAGATCGCACGATGGCAGCCATGAAGTTGATGAGTGAAACTACGCAAAGCGAAATAGATTTTTTGCGCAGTGAACTTGCCAATCTACGTGAGTTACATAGTAATAGCGACCCTATTTTATACGGCCAAGAACTTCGTTGGTTTGAACGTCAGCTCCATCATCGTTTGAGTCCGATTCTATTGGGCCAGCTGGAAGACGAATCGGAACTTGCCCAAATGGAACTACCCGAAGCCGTGGCTGATTATCTGGCGGATTTATTGATAAAACTGGAAACTTTGGGTGGACAGAAAAAAGAAACTGTCGAAAAGTACGACGTAGCGGCGGTAGTAGCTCATAAAACAGGAATTCCTTTGGGGAAACTTCAATCCAAAGAGCGAGAAAAATTGCTTCAGTTGGATGACCATCTCAAAAAGCGAGTAGTGGGTCAGGATCATGCCACCAAAGTTATTGCCGATGCTATTCTCGAAAATCGCTCGGGTTTGAGCCGCCCTGGGCAGCCGATTGGTTCGTTTTTCTTTTCAGGCCCTACAGGTACGGGGAAAACAGAGTTGGCTAAAACGATGGCTGACTTTTTGTTCAACGACGAAAAAGCCCTGATTCGCTTCGACATGTCGGAGTTTAAAGAAGAACATTCGGCGGCGGTACTGTACGGCGCCCCTCCGGGCTATGTGGGCTACGAAGAGGGCGGTTTGCTGGTGACTAAAATCAAGCAACAGCCTTTTGCTATTGTCTTGTTTGACGAAATCGAAAAAGCCCACCCTTCGGTGTTTGACCTTTTCTTACAAATACTGGACGAAGGAACGCTCCATGACCGCCTTGGGCGGGAAGGTGATTTCTCTAACGCCATCATACTGTTTACCTCCAACATAGGTTCTGAATGGATTGCGCAGCAGTTTGGACAGGGAAAGATACCCGCTTCCAACGATATTCTGGATTTGATGACCAAGCACTTCCGTCCCGAATTTTTAGGCCGCCTGACCGAAATCATTCCGTTTAGTCCAATTACGGAAAATGCCGTAGTCAATATTTTCAATATTCAGCTTAAACCACTCATTACCCTACTTGAAAAACAGGGCATCATACTCCACTTGGACGATGAAGCCCGTAAAGCATTGGCTTTAGAGGGTTTCACGCCTAAATATGGCGCGCGGCCCATTCGGGGCGTGATTCGCAACCGTATTCGTCGCCCGCTTTCGCGCATGATTGTATCGGGAGAAATTGGCAAAGGGAGCGAAGTAACGCTGAAATTGGGGGAGACTGGGGAGTTTGAGTGGGTAAAATGATGATTATTATAAACAACTAAAACAAGAATAGACATGGCAACTGGACTAAATTTAGATAGAACTTGGATTGGGTACTTTATACAATCAGGAGGACAGTTGGCTGTGGCTGGAACTTCGTCTGTTTGGGCAAAAGTTTGGAATGTGAATAACTCTGCTCGGAGTTTTACTTTTATAAGCCGATCATACTCATTTGGACCAGGTTTAGGCGGTTCTGATGGTGGTGGGCTTGTAGCAATTTTTAACCTTGGAAATCCTGCCAACTTAGAAAATATGCGCCTCGGAAATGGAGGTTGGAGTTTAAATCTGGATATTCCTGCCACTAGATTAGCAAAATATAAGCAAATTTATGGAGCGATAAAGACCACACAGACCATTTATGCTGTAGCGGGAATAGGCGAATTTATTGCAGAATTATATGAATCTATCGTATTAGGTAATGGCGCAAAAATCGTGACAAAAGACCTAACATTAGGATTGAATGCCTCTTTGACAAACAGCTACGAAGGAACGATAGATGTAAAGCAACTTTGGGGATCTGGGGGGCTATACTTAGAAGATGTCTGATTAATAGAATTTGTTAATTAGAGATACTGTATATGGATGGAAACACTTTTTCGAATCTACGACTCCAGTAAATAGGAAAAGAGAATCAGACTTTTGAATATGATGTTATAACTAACTTGAGGATAGATGGCAGAAGCAACAGCATGGATAGAACCTGCTTCACGGATAGCCTGTTGGGCATTGTCCGATGAAGAGTTATACAGACTTTTTATAGACTATTACTTTATGTTTCAGCCCAATGCAAAAGCACATTTGGTGCATTATCGTATCGGGCAAGGAAAAGTATATCAGGAAGATGTCAATGGGCTTTTTGTGGCTAATCCACGTATAAGTACAAGGATAGCAAGGTTGATTCATGCACAAATAACGGCTACTACTGGGTCCACCCTTGTGAGCGGAGCCCTGATAGGTAGGGGAGTAGACGATGGGCAAGAACCACCCATAAGACAACAAGATTATGATTCAGAAGATTGGCGAAATGCCAATGGCAATATTGATGAAGTAAGATGGAGTTTGATAGGGACTTATAACCCAAGAGGCTATAATATGTTTAATATCACTATCAGAGACCCTTACGAATGGCACGACCAAGAAGGACGAGCAACGCAGTGTCTTCATGCAGCATTTGTCCGATTAAAAAGACAAGGTGCCGCAGATTATATGACTGAAGGGACAGCTCGCATACAACTACCTCCCATCTGGCAAAGCCCAGATTTACCATTAGAAAGAGTATTATAATGAATAAATTTACTAAATGTAATTTTAATTGACTATGGCAAAAACATTTTATGATTATTTCAAGGGAAATATGGAAGATTTGGGCTTACCTGCACCCAATTCTTCATTTGCAACGTAAGCAGCGGCTACCTCTACGGCATCAGCCACCTTGAACGCACTATAAAATACTTAGTGGCATAAGAACAAGGGTAACGATTTATGTGGGAACGGTAATAGGAAGTATTGCCATAGTAGCAGGGGAAAGCCTATCTGATAGCATCTTTGCTTCAAATACAACGCCATAATATAAGAATAAACCAAGTGCTGATATTTGCAAATTGGCATCACTTAAATGCCCGTGGCTTGGAGCGATTGCTAAAAAAACACCTCGAAATTATTAGCACAAATAGTATGAATCAAGCAAAATTAATCACCAGATTAGCTTATACAGATTTCGTTAAGGTAAAATTACGTACGCTAAAAATCACGTATTTTCACGCTAAAAAAGTTCAGTCATAGCCTTTACCTTTGTAATGATCATAAAAAACAAAACCTAAAACACCCTAACCATGGCAATCGAAAAACCCCAACTTGGCGGTGTCGTAATAGACGAAGGCACCAGTGAAGCCATCAAGCTACTACATGATAATAAAACAGCTATTATCAGCAAATTTACCGCCGACTCCATGAGTCAAGCACCCGTAGAAGGCATCCAAAAACTACAAGATGCGTTTGATCATTTTCAACCCCAAGTGGACGTAAGTCATACCACAGAAGATGGAGCTGAAGTGAACGAAACGTTAAGTTTTACCAACATGACGGCTTTCACGGTAAAGGGAATGATTGAACAAAGTGGTTTCTTACAAGAACTAAAGGGTAAAGAAGACGATTTTCAAACCCTCATTAAGCGCTTGATGACCAACAAAGTGTTTCAGAAATTGTTGGCGGATCCTGCAGGAAAGGCTGCTTTTTTGGAGGCTCTCAATGCCATGATTGCTGAATTGGATGCAATTGACGAGGACTAAAAATACATCCCTAACCGAATGACGAACCTTTGCAACTAAAAACTCACTATGGCACAGGAAGAACAACTACCTCAATCGAAAGAATTACTTAAAGAAAGAACTGCGGTGGCTCCACGCCCATTGGCACAGATAGTCCCGCAATTAGCCAAATACGGTGGTTTTGAGTTTATTAAAACCATCGTGGACGGAACTGAAAATATGGATCCGACCAAAAAAGCGCGTAAAGCGATGTTTTTGGAGGAAGAAGATAACAAAGCCGACCGCAAAAAACTCAAAAAACGCCTTCAGACGGTTGCTGATTTGCTTTCGGCACACGATAATGTAGCAGATATGATTGCCGAAGCAGAGCAAAAAGCAGTATCGGCCAGCGAAACCCTCAAAGCGAACCTACTCAATTGCCTTAGTCAGACAGAAGAACTGGAACGCTCATATCGTTCGTTGGCGTTGTTTTTTGAAAATACAGCTGAAGAAAAAGTCAAAAACCTGACCCTTTTCGATGCTGGCAACGACATGACAACCGATATTGATGGCTTCAGCAATCCAACGGGGATTTTTGAGCAATTGGCTAAAGAGCTCCGTGATAACTACGACCGCTTTGATTTGACCAACAACTACTCTTTAGTAGTAATTCCTGGGTGGTTGCAGAAAAATATTATCGTGGACAAATGGGCAGAATTGGCTCATCAAAACAAGACGATGATGATAACCGACTACCGCCACTTAGACAGCGCAGAAGACGTAGAAGCCGCCTTTGACAGGGATAAGTTAACGGGTTCGGATGCCTATAAATCGCACGTGATGATGCCCTGCAATTGGGTGGTAGGCCGCGAAGCCAATACCGACATTGGTGAAGAAGATCATCTCTTCGTACCTCCATCAATGGCATTGGCAGGCTTACTTTGGGGTGGAAATATCGCCCAGCCATCGGCAGGTTTAGCTCACGGAAAGCTCAAAATGGCGAGTGGTACAAAGTTTACGATGCGCAAAAACGAAGTTGCTCAACTTGAAAGTCGGGGTTTGATTCCGCTCATTTACGAGTGGGGACGGGTAGTTCCACAGTCGGCCAAAACCCTTTTTGATGGCGATAACGTAGGCTTGCAAACGTATAGTGTGGTTCGGGTATTTGACTGGGTGGGTAAAATCATGCAGGATTTCTTAAATCGTCGTACTTTCGAGAACATTGATAACAAAATGCTCGAAGACATTAAAAAACAAGTTTCCAAGTTCTTGGCGGAGATTCGCGGACCGGGCAAAATCATCGAAGATTATCGCAATTTGGAAGTAAAACGTAATCCAGAGAAACCTACCCATGTGATTATCAATATGGACATCAAGCCCTTCTTTCCTGCCAAAGTATTTGCTATTAATATGACAGGCACCAAAGGAGATTGGGATTCGGAGATAAAATAAACATCGGTTAATCAACGCTCAAAATGGGACTACCCGCTGCCCGCGTAGGAGACCCTGCTGGTCATGGAGGTATCATCCTTCCCCCCTGCGCGCCCAAAGTACTCATTGGAGGAATGCCCGCCGCACGTATGGGCGACAAAATCGCCTGCCCAGGCTTTGATGGCCCTAAGCCTCATGTAATGGGGAATATTACTACGGCCTCAAAAACAGTCATGATTTATGGCGCATATGCTGCTCGCCAGACAGATTTGACGGGCTGTGGGATTGCGGGAATATCAGGGATGGGAATGCCTCCCACTACAGGGCCTCCAGGAAGTTTTGACAAACAAGGCGCGTTGAAAGGCGATAAAGATGCGGGAATAGGTTGGGGGCAACATTCAGGATATGATAACCCCGATGGAATGCAAAATGCAGGTAAAGTGTCGGGAATACATCTTGCTGGAAATCAAGCTCTACAGGGGGGAGGGAGCGTAAGTACCTCTGTGGATGGAATAACTGGTGGAGGAGAATACCACTCTGGACAAGGTGCTGCAGGAGCAAGTGCCCAAGTGTCAGGAGTTACAGCTCAAGCTAAATATACCTCGGGGCAAGGAAGTGGTATAGGAGCACAAGGGGGGATTTTAAATGCTGGTGCAGGCATAGATGTTTTGGAAGGAACCGATGGCCGGCGGACTGGAGTGGCATTGGGAGTAGCCGCACAGGCGAGTGTAGCAGAGGCACAAGCAGATGGCGTGGTAGCTGTTCCTATCCCTTATACAGATTACTCCATTAACCTTGGCGGAACGTTGGGGGCATCAGCAGGCTCCGTGGGGGGGGCAGCAGCGTTAGGCGCTTATCATGATAATGTTGATGATCGTGTCCATTTCATGGGTTTGCTTGATATTGAAGCTATTCTTGGTGCTAAAATAGGCTTTGATATTAGTTTTGGAAAAAGAAAAGGAAGTAGTGGGGGGACGCCAGGAATAGGTATTCCTATGACCCCAGGTACGATTATTATGGGTTGTCAGACAGTTTTGATAGGATAGAAATAAACTCAAAAACATGGAACTGTATTTTCCAATAGAAATTAATGAAGAAGTGGTTCGTTATACCCGTTTCTTGGAATGGAGCAATCATGACCATCAATCCGATTTGCTCAAATACGTGTTATTGATTCCTGATTTCATGTTTTTGTTTAAGTCGAATCCCATTCCTCCCACTCCTGCTACGCCTTTTACCGATTTAGGGTATTTTAGAGATAGACCACAAGGGCAAACAGTAGAAGTCATTATCCAAGCCAGTGTAATACAGTCGGAGGTAGCTTTGGAAGACTACTATATATCATTAGCATCCATGAGTGGTGAAGAGGTGGTACAACGACGGCTAATAAACAATAATACAGACAAGCCAGATATGCTGCTGACCAAGCGTTTCTCTGATGGAGAAACTTGGGTAACACGCCGAACTGGATATAAAGTCTGGATGGGAGAAAATGGAGCTTTCGTCGTTACTCTCAATTTGGCTTGTCATCTTAATTATTATTACCAAAACGCTGATTTGTTTTATTATAGTCTGTCCACATTTCGACCTGTTTTTACGCCCGAATACCAGTTGGCCGAACGCCTGAAAATATTGACGAGACGTTATCCTGTTGATTTTGCGACTTACCTACCTATGTCTTGGAAAGAGGTGCATCATCACCACGACACTATGCAAGAAATGAAGGCTTGCTTCACTAAAACCCTTAGAAATCAAATCGTAGGGATGCTTACAGTCAATGCGGCTAAGATACAACAATATCCTAATGCAGAAACAATACTATGGACTTACTTGAAAAACTATACCGATAAAGGCTTTGACTTTAATGCCATTCAAACACGAAAAGCACAGGTATTTTCTAAGTTTCATACCGTGGCCGATAGTATCAATTTTACCTATCATCAAGGGGGAAAATCCATGCAATACAACCTCACATTTTATTTAGCACAAAACGATAATGCTTGGTTTTATGTAGAAATGTTCGGGTTGGCTAAATCGCAGAATTTTGAGGCTTGGGCTATTAATAGACGCGCTATACAGCTATTAATCGAAAATTTTAAAACGATTTGAAAAGGTAATGCAAGAACGACTGTTGGACTATCGGTTTTATGGCATCGGAGCTGCTATAGCTATCATCAGTTTGTTTGCTTTGCCCATGCTTGTAGGTACGCTTTATCATTATTATGTACATGGTAGTTTGGCGGGTCTTGACTTTAGCAGATCCATCGACGACCGCTCTAAAGCCTTCATTGCCCGAATGACCCTCGTAATCATGTGCATACTGTTCTATTTTTTATCCATCATGCTGTTTAGTTTTCTATTGGAGTATTTTTTGAGAATGCAGAAAGGAATAGCTAATCAACATCATCCCTTGGTTGCTTTTCTTGAAATACATAAGCACCAAATCGTTGGGGGACTCAAGAAAACGGTATTGGTGATAACAACTATTTCGATTATTTTTTTTCAACTATTTTATAAAGATAAATAAGCCAATCATTCAATCAAATTTTTACTTAATATACTAAAAGGTATCAGGTTTGCAAAGGCACAAGCTGTTTATTACCACTACATTACAATACATTTTTCTTGTAAACCTCAAGCTGTTGGTTATAAGTACCTATACGTTATTAGTTATGCGTCAGTGGCTAATTGTAAAATACTTTTAATCAATAAACTAACAGTTCTTTAAGGGGCAAATATACCATAAACCAATTTTAAACGAGTAATTAAATAATTCACTTTTAAACTTTTACAACAATGGCACACAAAGCAACAATCAAAATTGATGGTACCGATTTCGAAGTATTGCACTGCTCATACAGTATGCATCAGCATGTAAACCCCCATACCAACGAGACTACTTCGGAAGTGTTTGGTGGAAATATTGACGTCACTATCGAAACCCGTAATGCTAACGCTAAAATCATCGAACTCATGATTCTCCAGCATAAAGACGATGTTAGTGGTGAGATTAAGTTTGTCAATCAAAAAGGCGAAGAATTACGCACCATCAAGTTTAAACATGCCTCAGTTGTTAATTTTAGCGAAACCTTCAACCTTTCAGGGAGCGGTACTGGAAATCAGACCTTTACGATTTGTTCTAAAGAATTGGATATTCAGGGTTATGTATTGAAGTTGTTGAGAGAGTAATAGTAAAGAGGGGGTTGTTTGTCAAATAAAGGAAACAACCCTTCCATTAATCAACGCTCAAACATACTTGCATAAATATACCATGCATTTACCTTTTCAGGAAAACAACTAAGCTTAGGCAACCTTACCTTTTAATCTACCCAGTCATGGCGTCCTCCATTAATACGTTTATTGCCAGCATCGAAATCATTGTTAATGATTTAACGATTAATCGCGTTAATACCTTGCGCATCAATCAGCGATTTGATAGCCACCATGATTTTGAGATCTATATTTCTCCCGAAATGCTCGGCAACCGCTCGATAAAACTCAAAGATGTGATGGATAAGTGCGTAGGTTGGCCTGTAACAATTATAGTAAAACAACAAAGAGAAGGGTTTGGAGAGCAGTTTATCGGTTTCAAGGGAATCGTTACCTCAGTTACATTGTCCAAAGGGCAAGGCCAAGCCAACAGCTATGTCATAGGTGGCTATAGCCCTACCATCGCCATATCACAGGGAAGTAATACACGTACTTTCTCCGAAAAGACTTTGAAGGATATTGTTAAAAGTGTAATAACGCCTATGGTAGCTATGCAAGAATCAGATAGCAATCTCATAGATCCATCTTACTTGGAACCGATTGATTATGTAACCCAGTACGAAGAAAGCGATTACCACTTGTTACAACGCTTGGCCGAAAAATATGGGGAATGGATGTTTTATGATGGCGTAGGACTTGTATTCGGCAAGAATGGCAGAGAAAACGGCGACCCT
>JBDHXS010000047.1:0-17502 GCA_039810845.1 Runella sp.
CACCTCAGCTTCGCTACTGTAGGAGTTCGGAATCATTTTGATAGCTGGAAAGAAGCGCTGAAAAAAAACGGGGCTACTTCAAAAACAGGAACTCATTGGTATGCCCGTCATGCGGAGACCGAAATACTGGAAGCAATGTTTGGTGCAAAACGCCCGCTGGTAGTAGTGATGGACGCCCAAGCCAATTATGTGGAGCATTTTTCTCCGTTTGAAAAGGAGCGACTGGATAAGTGGCTGAAACGGTAAATCTAAGACTCGTTTACACCTTCCCGAAAGTTCCAAACTTTCGGGAAGGTAATTGAGGAATGGTAGCTTTATAAATTGACAATAAAATGAAAAAAACAATATATGCCTTCGTTCTTTTTGTGGTAGTGAGTGGCTGTGACTTGGGAATTGACACTTACGAAATACACGATGTATCAAAGAAACAAATTTTTAGACCAGAGGTCAGGGGGCTATTTTTAACTGACAGAACTGACAGCTATTCCATTCATGTTGAGGGTACTTTAGACGGTGATGCCGAAATCTATGTGTTGTCACCCAATGACGATATTCACAAACTAAGAAGTTGTACGCCCTATGATAATACAAAAATGAAAAAGGGTAAGGTTGATGTTATTTTCAATCGTAGTGGTTCTTATAAATCTGGTGAAAAGCCCTATCTCTATTACTTACCTTGCACTGCCAAAAAAGGGTATTTAAAAGTACGGATTTCGTTTACTAAGTACCTTGAGGGAAATGGGAAAAATACCCAGTTTTTGTAAATTTACCCCTTCCCGAAGGTTCTAAAACTTTCGGGAAGGGGTAAAACTTATCACCAACGAAATTGCCCATCACCCACCACTACCCACTTCTCCGTCACGAGTTTTTCTAAGGCAAAGGGGCCACGGGCGTGGAGTTTTTGGGTAGAAATGCCGATTTTTGCTCATAAATCAACTTATTTTCGTTCATAGTTCTCTCTCCAATACTGCATTTCTATCTCTGCTTTGTCTTTCTCGGCTTGGAGTTTGGCTATTTGGAGGTGTGCCTTTTCTAATTCATGGCGTAATTCTTTCTCCGAATAGACAAAATTGCCTGACCCTACTACATGGTTGTGAGTGCAATGATTGAAAAAATTGGACAATTGTTCGCCATGAGAAAGAAGATTAATCAAATCTATGCCTAAAGCCTTGGCGATTTGTTCCAATCTTGAGTGGCTGACATCGTCTTATTACGCTCAATATCACCGTATGCAATCGAAGAAATGCCTAAAATATCTGCCATGTTTTCTTGGGAATACCCCTTTATTATACGTAAACTTCTGATTTTGTCTCCTATTTTCATATGCTGCTTAGGTTTTATAAAGTGTTACTTAGATTCTGTAAGGTTATAGAGAGTAGCTAAAAAACCAAATGTTTTGATTTTTGTGATTTAGTTAACGGTTATTCACCATTATTTTTAAATCATGAAAGCAGTACCAACCAAACTTTTATCATTATTTGTCACGATTACTCTATTACTCAGTTGCGAGCATAAAGTATCCATTGAGTCTCCCCAAGAAGTCCCCGTTTCTTTTGTCCAAAATACGGACAGACTGGATGTGTCAAAAGCACAGTTTTGGTTTGAACAAAGTGTAAATCAGCCTAGTAAGGCAGCACGTACTAGTGCTGAAAAGCCCATCAAAAAAGCGAATTGGGAAGCTGCCATGCAAATGTTCTCTACCAAGAGAGGGCAGTATTTGCAAGTACCTATTTCGTATGAAAATGTAAAAAGCTTAACGTATTCTGAAAAGAAAAATGGTAAAGTGGTGTCTTCTCCACTACCAACAGAAATGTTGTATATTTATAACGATAAAGGGAAGTATGATTACTATGTAGTAGAGCTTTTGCCAGATGACGAATACTTGAAAAAACTTGAAAAGAAAAATGATAAAGTGAAACTGTTCAACAAAAGAGAATATTCAGGGTATTTTTTCATAAAAGACTGGAATGATGCTCCGAAAGAAGGTTGGTATATGAAAAATGGCAAAGTAGTGAGACAGTTGTCTCCAACAACTATAAAAAAAAACGGTAGATTGATGGGATGTGATTGGTTTACTCGCTTTCATTTTAGTTTTGGATGTGTTACAGGGGGAGGGGGAAATGGCGGAGGAGATGTGATTATCTTTGGGACTTCTTTCGTAATTCAGGGAAATGACCCTTCGGCAGGTCCTTCACTAGCCTTTACACTTCCTCTTCCTGAAGGGCATGCCTGCGCTTACAGTCAGTGGCAATTTACAGAGGCAGATGTGTTTATTGATTGCAATTTTGATGGAGGAGTGCCAGATCCAATGGAAGATTTTCCATTTATACCCTATCTGAACGGTCCTGGAAATGCAGGTTCTTATGTAGTTTGGGGAACTGTAGCTTTTGTAGAATACCTTGAATTAGGTTTTGCCTTGAATATTCAGGAACGTAATTTTTACGCTTCTATGTCTTGGCTGGTGCCTCAGGCTATGAATAATCGCTTTGCAGCTAAAGATGCTATTGATTACTTTTATTGTGTTGATGCAGATTATTTTAATGGTAATGCCTTCAAGCATGCTTATTGGTCTGCTCTGAATACTTGGGCTTTTGGCGCTGATGTGGCAAGGACAATGGGGCAGTTACATGAAGTAGGAAGTAGTAATTTAAATAGGGAAATGGATTTGCATAATAACGAATTGGGTATTTCTATTGCTTTGATGTTAGACCCTTCTGTTGGTGAGGATGTACTGAAACAAGAAATCTTAAATTCAATAGCACAAGGCAATGGAAAACGGACAAGTCTTTATGGTGATAATACGCATTTCGCTTTTACCTTTGATACAGATGCGACTGGCCGATGTAATTAATTTTTGCAAAATTTTCTCTATCATTTTCTTTTTGACAAGCTGTAAAAAAACGTATCGTTACGAAGTAGAAAATGCGAATGAGAAGCGGAACTTCAGGCCGTATGTGGGAGGTATGACCTCAGAGTATTATACAATGCATATTGTGGGGGAGTTAGACGGAACGGCAGAAGTACATCTATTGTCTCCTGAATTTAATTTTTTAAATGGACCTTTTTGTTCAGATTACCATGAGAAGCTTGATTCTGGAAAAGTAGATAAATTTATTCATGGAGACTTTTATATGACAGGCATAGAACCCAATCTTTTCTATATGCCTTGTACGGCTAAAAAAGGCCATTTGACCATTGAAATCGCCTTCAATAAAGATTTAAGAAATAACAAGTAAATAACCTTCCCGAAATAGGAACGCCCACTGGTTCTAAAACTTTCGGGAAGGTATTAGTTTTATCACCAACGAACTTGCCCATCACCCACCACTACCCACTTCTCCGTCACGAGTTTTTCGAGGGCAAAGGGACCGCGGGCGTGGAGTTTTTGGGTAGAAATACCGATTTCAGCGCCGAGTCCAAACACTCCTCCGTCGGTAAAACGCGTCGAGGCATTGGCATACACCGCCGCCGCATCTACCTCGGCCAAGAAACGGTCAATGAGGGATTGATTTTGAGAAACAATGGCTTCGGAGTGGCGCGACGAATAATTCTGAATGTGCGAAAGTGCTTCGTCGAGGCCGTCAACTACTTTTACGGCTAGTTTATAATCCAAAAACTCACGCCCAAAATCTTGGGGTTGAGCGTGTTGAAGTTTTGGATAAGAGATGCTTTCAAAAATCGGATACGATTCCTCGTCGGCATATACTTCTACGTTCCACTTGATAAAATCGTCGTTGAGCATGGGCAAAAACTCGGCCGCAATGGCACGGTCAACAATCACGCAATCCATAGAATTACAGACCGAAGGCCGTGAAACGCGCGCATTCACCACAATGTCACGGGCTTTGGCCAAATCGGCGGTAGCCTCAATGTAGCCATGACAAACTCCTGCTCCTGTTTCGATGGTAGGAATCAAGGAGTTTTTACGCACAAACTGAATCAATGACTCCGAACCGCGCGGAATGATAATATCGACATAGCGAGTAGCGGTGAGCAATTCGGTCACAAACTGACGGTCGGTAGGAAGCAGCATCACGGCGTTGGTGTCCACGCCTGCTTCTTGCAGCGCTTGGTGAATCAACCCTACCAAACAGCGGTTAGAAAAATCGGCTTCTTTGCCGCCCTTCAGTACACAGGCGTTGCCTGAGCGCAGGCACAGGGCAGCTACGTCCACCGTTACGTTGGGGCGAGATTCAAAAATCGCACCTACTACGCCCAGCGGAACGGCGATTTTTTTGAGTTTTAGTCCTTGTTCTATTTCTCTTTCCAACAACACCTGTCCCGACGGGTCTGATAGTTTTGCTACATCGCGTAAACTTTCCGCCAAACCTTGGATACGTTTTTCATTTAAAAACAAACGGTCTTTCTTCGGGTCGCCCGTTCCGTCGTTACGGTCGGGCATACGTTCCATATCCTTTTGGTTTTCGACCATGATATGAGATTGGTTTTCAATCAGTAGGTCAGCCAAACGATTGAGCAATGTCGTTTTTTGCTCACTCGTCAAACGGCGCACTTGCGCAGCGGCTTGTTGCGTAGCTTGAAGTTGGGGTACGATGGTAGTTGTCATAATCAATAAATTGAGCCGCAAAGATAACAACTTTGAGGGGTTATCGGCTCAAATTTATGCCCAGCCAATAGGCTTTTGCGTTGTTTTGCCAAAGTCCTGTGGGCGTAGGTACGTATTGATACGCTACTCCCATGCCCGTACCCAGAAAAATACCTCGAATCGGAATTCGCAAAAGGTCGCGCACTTCTAAGCCTGCTTCGGCGTGAAAAGGGTTGGATTGGTAGTTCCACGAAAACGAATGTTTTTCGGGCGTTCGTAAGCCCCCGACCAGCACATTGTTATAAACCAATAACCGAGGTTGGCTGTATTTATTCTTGAGGCGAAGCAAAGTACGGCTAAAATCGTGACTGTAATACAAGGCCGCGTATCGGTCGGCAATAAACGCATACGAAGGCAAGGTACGGAAAGTAGCCAGCGGAAAACTCGACGCATTGAGTCCCGAAATATTGACCAGTCCTGTACCTCCTAGCGACCCAAACAAGTAAGGATAGGGCAAACTACCACTTGTGTAGCCGCCCGCCAGTTTCACATTACTAAACCCAAGGCGTTTGGTTCTGAATTGAAAATAAAGCTGCATCGCCAACCGCCAATAGTCAAACTGACTTCCCAAGGCGGGCAGCCCTTTAGAAACTTGAACGTTGATAATGGGAAAATAACGATTCACCACCGACTCCATGCGACCCGTGCGATAGACGGCTTCCCGAAAAGCAAAACGCCAGTCGAGGGTAAGTTCAGTGATTTCAAAAGTGTTGTTGTCCTGATAAAAATACCGATAACTTGGCGTCCGCTGTTCGTGGTGGAGGTCTAACCGAAACCAATTCCACGGAAGAGGCTTAAAATGCAGCGATACACCGTACCGCTGGTAGTAATCGGCCTGAAAGGGAATAGAGTCTTTTTGGGAGAAAAAAGGAAGTGAAGGTTTGGGGTCGATGAGGTAATTGGGTCCCAAAAACTCGGTGGTACCTGGTTGGACAAGGTCGCGTTGGTGATACACGCTGAGTCGGTTGTAGCGGTCGCGGGTGATGTGCCAACTCGCCAGTACTTTGTGTTTCCAACGGTGGTCTCGTAATCCATAACCAGCATATCCGTAAAGGCGAAAACGCGGGCGATTGCTTTGGTTGTTTTGAAAACCTCCTCCAAGTCGCACATATTCAATGGTGTTACCCACCATAAAATCACTGGGCTGAAACTCAATAGGGCCTATTTCGAAGACATTGGCAAAAAAGCTGCCCAAAATATGCCCATACATAGAGTCGAGGCGGCTTGCCAGTCCATTGGGTTTTTTGAAATTAAAGTACATTTTCCGTTCCCAATCGGCCAGCGTATCGGGGCGCAGGGCTTTAAAGGTTTCGTACGTCTGGCGCGTGGCGGAAGGACGCATGGCGCGTTGGACTTCGTCAAACAATTGGTCGTCGAGCGGGATGTTCAGTGCTACGTCGTGAAGCTGTGTCGTAAATTTTACCTGAAATGCCCCCGTGTAGCCGCTGGACGAATACCCTGCCAGTAGCCGCGTGGTAGCGGTTTGGGGAAACCATCGTCCCGAAATCCGTTGGTAGCGTTGTTGAATCCGAAAACCAAAATTTTGCAAGGTATCGACGGGTGCTACGTTGATGTATTCCAAGGCATAGCCGTCGGTGTTGATGTGCATCACTCCTTTTAGGGCATCAAAATTGGTTTTGGGGTAGGGGCGAAAACTAATGATGAACGTACTGTCCCGTTCGTGAAAGAGGGTGTCTTCGAGCGTAAAATCGTACTGAGAGAATGTTTTGGAATTGAGCGGGTTGACATAAAACCGCTTGAGGAGGGTGAAGTTATAGAGTTCGGAATAGAAATCAATTTTGTGCAAATCGAGCGGAAGGTAGTTGAGCATCTGACTGTACACCTGCGCGATGTTATTGACCGACGCTACGACCGTCTCCTTGTTTTTATTGGGCTTTTTGTGAATCAGCTCGCTGATGTTTTCGACGATGTAGATGGGCGCCGTTACTTTTTTAGAACCAATAATTTTCTTGGTCGAATCTTTCAACACTCGATTGACGCTATCGACCACGACCAAGATTTTGGTATAAGCACTTGCTTTGTAGGTATCGAGTTGATTAGGGTCGTTTTGGGGGAGATTGGCTAATGCTTTTCGGATAATGGCCCACGCAGGGTTTTCACCAGGACGCACGCGAACTTCGGCTAACTCATTGACTTTTTGACGAAGTTTGAGGGTAAGGTTTGTGCCTTTGGGGGCAATTTGAAACGTTTCATAGCCGATCATGCTCACTATTAGTGTATCGGACGACGACTTGAGTCGTAGCGAAAACCGACCTTCCATGTCGGTGAGGGCACCTGAGGTTTGGCCTTTGAGGCGTACACTGGCCAGAGGGAGGGGAGTATTGTCCTTGGCGTCAATGACAATGCCTTTGATTCGGATTTCTTGAGCAATTACAATTTGGCATACAAAGAAAAAAAGTAACAGCTGTTTTATCATGGCCAAAAGAAGATTTTCTACTAAACGTTTCAAGGGGAAATAGATTTTAATCACGTCCTACGAAATATTTCGTATAAAAAATTTGGTAATACGAAACGCTTCGTATATGTTTGCTACGAAATCATTCGTAGGTGGTAGATACCTCCTACGTCGGTATGACATAAAACCGTCGTTACGACAAAAGTTTTGACAAAAACCATGAAACCAACAGACTCCGAACTTGAAATCTTACAAGTGCTTTGGCAAGAAGGCCCTTGTACTGTGCGGCAGGTCAACGAGCGTTTGACCGAAAATCGCGACGTGGGTTACACCACTACCCTCAAATTGATGCAAATCATGTACGAAAAAGGGCTACTGACGCGGATGGAAGATGCCCGCTCGCACGTATATGAAGCCAACGTGAGCGAAGAAGAAACCCAAGCCACGCTGCTTGAGCGATTTGTGGGTACGGCCTTTCGGGGGTCGGCCAGCAAGCTGGTCATGCAAGCCCTTGGTTCGCACAAAACCACCCCTGCTGAACTGGATGAAATTCGTAAACTCTTAGACCAAATCGAACAACAGCCATGAAAACGACCACTTTTTTCTCCGAACCCATCACCTCGGCTTTGGGATGGACATTGCTTCACTCTCTTTGGCAAGGGGGAGTGGTAGTACTCTTTGCCGCAGTTGCACTGTTTGCGTTGCGTAAACGCTCAAGCGTTGCGCGGTACTGGGTAGGCATCAGCGGCTTGGCCGCTCAAGTGCTTGCTTCGGTAGTGACCTTTGTGCTTTATTATCAGCCAGTAAGCGCCGTTGCTACGTCTTCATTGACAACGCTTCAAACGCAACGTTATTGGGCCTCGGGTATGACCTATGCCAAAGTGGCCTTGCCTTGGTACAAAGAAGTGCTTTTGTTTCTCCAACTTCATTTGGACACCATCGTGCTATTTTGGGGCATTGGTGCTTCGGTACTATTGGTGCGTTTGGTGGGCAGTTGGGTATATGTGCAACAACTCAAAGCCGAAGGCATTCAGCTGACTGAACCTAGCGTACAGTCGTTGTTTCGTCGGGTGTTGGGTACGCTGCGTATTCGTCAAAACGTGCATTTGTTTGAGTCGGTACGCGTAACTACGCCTATGGTAATTGGATTTGTAAAACCCGTCGTGCTTTTGCCCGTTGGCTTGGTCACAGGTTTGAGTCCCAAACAAATTGAGGCAGTGTTAGCCCACGAACTAGCCCACGTGAAGCGTTACGATTATTTGGTGAACTTACTCCAATCGTTGGTAGAAGTGGTGTATTTCTTTCATCCAGCCTTGTGGTGGTTGTCGGGACGCGTACGCCAAGAGAGAGAACACTGCTGCGACGATATTGCCGTTGCCGTTTGTGGCGACAAGATGGCCATGGCCAAAGCCTTGGCCGAAGTTGCTGCTTACCGTTCCACCCCCACGTTAGCAATGGCGTTTGCCAACAAACAAGGGGCCATGCTACACCGAGTCAAAAGGGTGTTGGGCGTGACTGAAAAGCCGCAGCAACGGTTAAACGCGAGCGGTTTGTTGTTGGTGTTACTCTTGGTAGTAGGCTTTTCTGTGTATGCTTTTCAACCACAGGATAAACCAAAAAAAGACGCGAAACTTAGAAATACCAGCCATACCTTGAAAGATATGCAATTTGTAATGGATGAACAAGGCAAGCTGACCAAAGTAAAATGGAAAAATCGGTTTTTATCGTCAAAGCAAGTGGCAGAACTACAACGCCTAAAAGAGCAATTGGCAGAGGGAACGGTAGCGCTTAGCGATATTAAACAAGCTGACTTTAAAGCTATATTATCTCGGATTACGGAGGTTGAAGATGGATTGTCAACGGGTTTAGCAGGGTTGAGCAACATTTCGCTGGATAACATAGAGATCATGGAAGCAGTAGAAGATGTGATTGAGCCTGTTGAAGCATTGGCAGAAGTTGAAATAGCAGATTCCATTCTAGTCAACGGAAAATGGGTAGAGGTTGGTAGTGCATTTGAAGCTAAAATAGATGAGGCAAAAATGGCGTATTACCACCGCCAAATCGACAGCCTTCACCGATTGATGGAGCCTCAGATGCAGAAAATGAACGAATTGCGCCTAAAGATGGAGCAGTACGAGTTTCAGGTGAATGAGGTGGAGCGTAAGCGGGAAGTGCTCGAATGGAAAAAGAACAAAGCTTCCAACGAACGTAGCCAAATCTTGGACAAACGTAGTCAGTTGCTTCACCAAGAAAATGCGGCCAAAAAGCTGTCAGACGACCAGATTGAAAAGGCATTGACGCAGTACGAAGAGCAAGTGAAACAATTTGAAAGCCAAATGCAGCAGTTCAACAAGCAAATGGCCGAATTGTCTGAGCAAGAGAAGGCTGCCCGTAAGCCCATTGAGGAATTGGAAGAGCAACAACGTAAGCTGGAGGCCGTGAACGAAAAGTTTTCGCAGGAAATGGAACGGTACTCGAATGAGTTAAACAATTTGTTCCCGCCGCCGCCACCACCACCGCTGCCTGCCGAGTTTCGGGCGAAAGCGGCCCGTACTCCTCGCGCACCACGTGCAGTTCGTACGCCAGCATCTGCGGTGAAAGCTGTGGCAGCTCCCAAAGCGGTAGGAACACCTCCTCCGCCACCGCCACCCGCAAAAAAGAAGTAGTAATTGGCCTTAAAAATACCCTTGAAAGCGTTCGGTTAAATGCCGAGCGCTTTCTTTATAAGGAGACGTTTGATAAAAACCCCAGTTTATTTTTGGGAGGCTGTCAAAAATGCGCTTATTTTGTCGCCTCATGTAGTTTATAACACACTGGTGAAGAAGAAATCTACGCTTTTTAATCTTAAAGACCTCGTCGTTTATTTTCTGATTGCAGGTACTGGAGCTGCCGTTCAGTTTATTTCTGGGAGTTTTTTCCGTAACTACGTCGATTTTTATACTTCGGTTTCATTGGGTTATATCGTTTCGTTTTTTGTTGGGTTTATCCTAACAAAGCTTTTTGCCTTTGATGCCCGTAATACAAATAAGACCCGCCGTGAGATGGTAAAATTTGGGATTGTAGCGGGTATTTCTTTCGGAATCACCGTTGGTTTTGCGGCTTTAACACTCAAAGTTTTGCATTCTTCTGATCCCAACGATTATATTTACCAAATTCCGTACTCGTTTATTCCTGAAAAATACAAGGAAGTCAACGTGACGGAAGCTTCTTCTACATTAGTTGGAATGGGCTTTAGTTTTGTAAGTAATTATATTTTGCACAAGACCTTTACTTTCAAGAGCACTGGCTTCTACAATCGTGCTAAAGCGGTTTTACATTTGGGAAAAGACTAATGGAATGTAGAACTCAAAATGCAGAATATAAATTTAATCGACACTCTACATTCTACACTTGACATTCTCTTTTACTTCACTTCTTCCTGTGTCAATATTGCCATCCACGTCTTTATTCCTTCTACATAATTGCCGAGCCGCAGGTTTTCATTGGCAGCGTGTTGATTGTTGTCACTATTGACCATTGGTACATGGATAGCGGGCAAGCTGAGTTCACGCAAAAAAGGGACAATCGGTACCGAGCCGCCTGTCATACGAATTTTAATGGGTGCTTTGCTAAATGTCCGCATAATAGCTGCCGTGAGCCAACGGTCGGGATAAATACCAAAATCGGTACGAAAAGGCAACATCCGTGCTTCTCGCTCTTGTAGGGTTACTATTCTGGGGTACTTTAAGCGCTCTTCATCGGTAGGCTTGTGGTCAAGAATAACGTAGCCTTTATTTTCGATGTGTTTTTTGACTAAACCAATCAACCGTTCAGGACTGGACTCTGGTACCAAACGAATGTCAATTTCTGCTGTAGCTTCATCGGGAACAATCGTATTGGCTTTTTCGCCAATGTTGGCACACACCAATCCGCGTACGTTGAGAGAAGGGTATTGTAATGATTCTTGGTAATTAGAACCTACTTTATCGGGTTGAGTAAAAACTAATTTCTGACGAATCATTTCAGGGTCATCAGGAACCGCAGCTAAGATTTTACGGGCACTGGCATCAATCGTAATGCCATCATAATAGCCTGGAATCGTCACGCGACCATCTTCGTCTTTCATTGAGGCCAGTAATTGCGCCATCCGAAGTGCAGGATTAGGGGCATAGTTTCCATAATGCCCGCTATGCTGTGAAATTTTTGGGCCATAGGTTGTTAAAGTAATTGATGCGATGCCACGGCATCCATAGGTTAATGTCGGCTCATTTGATAAATGGCGTCCCCCATCCATCACCATCAGAAAATCAGCGGCTAATTTATTTTTATGGGTTTTGACCATATCAGCCAAATGTGGAGCGCCAATTTCCTCCTCGCTGTCCAAAATCACTTTGATATGATAGGGTGGTTTTACATTTTCTTTCTGCATCATGTCTAAAGCCGCCAACAACATCAAAATCGGGCCTTTATCATCCGAAGAAGCCCGGGCAAAGATGCGCCATTCGGGGTCGTAGCCTGTTTTCAGGTTGTTCCAGTCTATCATTTCCCACTTTCCGTCGGCTGTGCGTTTTTTCAGGACTGGTTTGTAGGGTGATTCTTGTTGCCATTTTTCAGGCTCGACAGGCTGACCGTCGAAGTGCATATAAAACAGCAATGTTTTGAGTGGTCCTGTTGCAGGGGTAGGCGGTTTCTTTTCAGCAAAAAAGACGGGGTGACCTGCAGTGGGCAAAAATTCTGTGGTAAATCCCTGTTTTTCAAAGGCTTTTTTCAACCAATCCAAATTCGGTTGAATGTGTTCTTTAATGTGGGCATTGCTTGGCAAGCTCATAAAATCGTATAAATCGCCATAGTAGTTCTTAACATGCTTTTGTAGGGTTGTTTCTAAGTCAATTTTTTGTTGTGCTATTGCACCAAAAGAAATCAGGGAAAAAAATAAAAAGTGCTTTTTCATAGATTAGAAAAGATTATTGATGTTGAAAGCAAGCGAAAAGACTGCTTTATTAAATAGAATAAGTCAGTACACAGATAATTTTTAACGATTAACATTAGCGCGTAGACTCTTCGCCAAAAACCCATTTGCCAAACCAGTTTAAGTTTTCTTCCATTACCTGTCGCATTTGTTTAGGTTTGGTGATTCCGTGGCCAAAACCTTTATAAACCACCATTTTCACAGGCACATTGTTGTCTTCTAAGGCCAAACGTAATTCGTAAGCATTGGCAATCGGCACGCGTTTGTCCAACTCTCCGTGCTGAATAAGGGTAGGGGTTTTGGCGGTTTTGATATAGGAAATAGGAGAGGTCTTTTTATAAATTTCGGGGTCGTTCCAAGGGGTTCCTTTCAGATATTGTCGGGTAAATGGCGTAATGTCTGTATTTTGATAATACGTAGCCCAATTGGAAATGCCTGCTCCAACCGAAGTTGCCTTGAAACGATCGCTGAAGGTGGTAATAAAAGCCGAAATATATCCGCCCTGACTCCAGCCCATAGCGCCTACTTTTTCTTTCTCTACCATTCCTTTTCCAATCAGGAAATCAACACCCGAAATCACATCTTCGTAATCGCCTACGCCCAAATTACGCACATTCAACGCTCGAAACGCTTTGCCATACCCTGCCGAGCCGCGATAATTGGGGCGTAGTACCAACGCTCCTTTGGCCGCAAAAAGCTCAATGGGATAGTAGCGGTCAGCAGCAAGGCTTGGCAAATCAATGCCCGTAGGTCCACCGTGAATTACTACCAAAAGTGGATATTTTTTGGTCGGATCGTAATTGGCTGGTTTGATTAAAATACCCTCAATCGTAGCTCCGTCACGTGATTTCCAACTTACTACTTCGCGGGGGGCAGTTTTAAAGGGCTTCAGTTGTTCACCTATTTGGGTTAAGGTTTTAGGGGCAAATGATACGCAGGATGAAATCATGATTTCGCCCATTTGGTTAGGAGCAGCCATCACAAAGGCCATTTGCTTGAAATCTTTGGAGAAGGAAAATTGATTGGCAAGTATGTCTGCTGGTTGGGTGATTTTGGAAAATTTCTTGGTCGCAGGAGTTAGTAAAAACAAATGAGAACTTGTTTTTTGGAATCCGCTGAACCAAATTCCTTCTGGCGACCAAGACAGCAGATTGGCATTTTCATCAAAACCCTGACTCAGTACAGTGGGTGTTCCTCCTCCTGCGGGAACAGTAGCGATAAGACGATTGGCATAGAAGAAGAATTCATCCTCATTGGCCGTGACAAAAGCAATCTGACTGCCATCAGGCGACCAAACGGGGTTATTATCTGGGCCTCTAAGAGAGACAATTTTACGAGTCGTGCTATCGGCTAACGTAAGCACATAAATATCTGCGGTATGGCTGTTGATTAAATCGGGGTTTTTGGTCGCATCAAAGGCTATTTTTTTTCCGTCGGGTGAAATAGAAAAGTTACCTACTGAAAAATCAACGCCTTTGGTTAATGCTTTGGGTGTGGGAAGTTTGGAGGTAGTATCAGAAACGGGAGAAGAATACAAGTGCGTCATTTTGTAATCTTCATGAACTACTTCATAATCGCTGTATTTCTCCACTCGCTCTTTATACGCTTTAGAGTCGGGGACAGTAGCGGCAAAAACAATAGATTTCCCATCGGGTGTAAACTCAAAATAAGAGACCCCCGTTTCAAACTTAGTGAATGCCTTAGCTTCTCCACCCTGCGGGTTGATTAAGTAGATTTGACTTTTATCGTCGCGGGTAGAAAGGAAGGCCAGCGTCTTACCGTCAGGAGCCCAAACTGGGCTATTGTTTGATTTTTTGGAGTTAGTAAGTTGAAATTTCTCTCCAGTTGTGACATTTGCCAGCCAAATTTCGGTTTCGTAGGCATTCTCTTCCCAGTTGGTTTCAGAAACTACGTAAGCCACCCATTTGCCATCAGGCGAAATCTTAGGACTACCGACGCTTTTCATCGAAAGTGATTGTTGAATACTTGGCGCTTGCGCAAAGGCTGCAAAGAAAAGTAAATGCGTAGATAGGAGTAGAAGTAGTTTTTTCATTTGTGTCGGAAGTGTAGTTTTTTGTACAGTTCCGACAATTTGGAGAACTTTCACAAAGTTTCAAAGCTTTGTGAAAGTTATTTCACTAACGTATTCACAATCTGTCGCATCGCTTCGGTGGGAATGATAAAATTGAAATTTCCCCAAATCACCTCGTCGTATTTCGGAACACTTTGTTGGGAGAAACTTTCAGTATCAATCAATACATCGGTTTCGGAAATACGGTTACCGTTGCTTTTCTGGATTTCGGTGGTGACAAATTGCAACTTAATTGTGCCGAGTAGTTGGTTGTTTTTCTGTTCAAACTGCGTATCCAACAACATTCGATAATCCTGTAAATACCATTTTCCTCCGAAAGGTTTGTAGTTGATGCAGGTATAAAGGCGTTTGGGTTCGCGTTTGGTTTTTCCGAACATTTTATCTGAAGTACTCGTTTTCATTACATCTTTTACGCCTTCTGCCGTAAAATCGTACTCAATGCGTACTATGGCCGTATCGGCAGCATTGATGCAAATGACGCCGTTACGAGCTGCTTTGATTCCTGCGTTGACGGGGCGAAACAGGATTCGATAGACTTGTTTGTCCAAATAATACGAAATACTGTCATCCAGTTCATAAACATAATCGTAGAGATTTTTTCCATCTAAATATTCTGGAATGCCAATATCCACTGAGTGAGTCACAATCGTGGTACCGTTCGGAAAGGCATAGCCTTCCAAAACTTTAGAGCGATTTTCGCTGGCAAAAGTACGTCCACGAATGGCTTTTATTTTTTCTGGAATCAAAATTTTGGGGCGAGGGTCTTTTTCGGCTTGGAGTACCGCTTCGCGAATTTCGGCATATTCGCCGTTTTGCTGAAGTGATTCTCGGTAGAAGCCACTAAGTAAATAAGGAACTTGAGGATTGTTTTTCTTGATTTTGTCAAGGGCATTAGATACCCAATTTCGGGCTTCAAAGGTTTTGATATAGGAGCTATCAACTACCCTTGGTTGGGCAGGCTGGAGTTCGATAATCACATCCTTTTGATTAAGCTGATAAGCAGAAGCTTTTTGCCGAAATAGCTGATAACCCATAACAGACACCACTACCGCTGAATCAGCAGCAATGCGTGGAAATCGGTAGAAAAATAGTCCGTCATCGTTGGTGAGAGTGCCTGTGCCTTTGGTCATCATTCCTACATACGCGTGCGGGACAGGCTTTTGAGTGGTTTTATCAATGACTTTGCCCGAGAGGAGTAGATAACCTCCTTGAGCATGTAAAGAAAATGCCGATAGCAGGCAGCATAACGTGGTAATAAGAGAACGCATAGATGGGAGTTTTAGCTATACGCAGTCTTTATCGCAACAATCAAGCCAAATCTCCCAAATTGTAGCAGCGGCGACAGCGAGCTTCGTAGGAATCGGTTTCGCCGAGCAATATTTTGTCTTGAGAGGTGACTTTTCGGTACGAATATTGTGCTATTTCTCCACAAACGACACATATTGCGTGGACTTTGGTGACGTATTCGGCAATAGACATCAAAAGGGGCATTGGGCCAAAGGGTTTTCCAGAAAAATCCATATCCAAACCTGCTACAATCACCCTTTTTCCATTGGTAGCAAGTATATTGCAAACCTCCAAAAGGCTATTGTCTAAGAATTGGGCTTCGTCAATACCCACAACGTCACAGTCGCCAGCGAAGAGTAAAATTTCTTCGGCGGCGTTGACGGGTGTAGAACGAATCGAATTTTCATTGTGGGAAACAATGTCCGCGTCGTGGTAACGTTTATCAATGGCAGGCTTGAAGATTTCGACTTTTTGGCGGGCAATTTTTGCTCGGTTGAGGCGACGAATAAGCTCTTCGGTTTTACCAGAAAACATAGAGCCACATACTACCTCTATCCAACCCGTACGAGGTTGTATATTTTTGGAGTGATGATTGGGTTCGATGAACATTTTTCAGTTTACAGTTCATAAGTTTACAGTTCACAGTTATTGGTCAGTTAACTTGTATGAACTATGAATAAAAATTTTCAGATAACCGATAACGAATAACTGCTCACGGCAAATTACCTTTACAAAACAAACAAATTTTAGGATGCTCCACAAGTTTAATCTTAGCGCACTCAATGACTATAGTCAGCGATTTGCGCGTCAAGTTTGCGATGATTTTTTCATTCATAATGCTGCTGCCTCAGGTCAGCACATTCTGAATTTAACGGCTATTCCGCAGATAAATCTGTTTGTTATCAGTAGTTTATACGATAAGTGGAAGGCAGATGCAGAGGCGTTTCGGAGTCCGTTTTTTGACTTTGAAAATGCCGAAGTCAAAGAAGCATTAAAGCAATTTATGAACGTAGTGTCGCGTAATATTTCGGTAAAACGCGAGGCTTTGGAACCCATATTGACCGAGGCCACTAAAAATACATTGATTTTGCTGATTGATCCCCATAGCTATTTCAATGAAATTTTTCGTAACCAACCCAACTTTACAGTTACTTCGGATACGGTTCAGCAATTGCGTAAATATATACGTTTCAACAAGTTTGTGCCTCAAGCATTAACTGAAGCCATGGCTGAACGCGCCTTTGTTTACGTAAACCAAGCCATAGAGTGGTCGGAGAATGCGATTAATCAAAGATCTTCTGAATTGGAGTCTATTGACCAATGGGTGGGTGGATTTTCTGAAAAAGTGCCTTTAGATGTATCCACTTTGTTGAAAAAAACACCGCGTATTGAACCACTGAAAACACCAGAGCCAGAACCAAATCAGTCGTTTTTTGATACTTTAATACCCGAACCTGAACAGATTCCCACCCCTCCGATAGAGCAACCTAAAGACAAGAAATGGAATGAAGTGACCCCGCCGTCTCCTCCTCCTGCACCTACTATACCAACTTATGTTTCTCCTGCTTCACCCCCCACCAGCCTCAATGATGCTGTGGCGAGCAACGGCACAAGTGGCAAAGCTTCTTTGAATGATACATTGCGTAATGAGAAATCGAGTATGTCAGATATGTATCAGAAGCAGCCGATTGCCAGTATTTCGCAAAATATCCCTCTTAATCAGAAGTTTATGTTTATTCACCATCTTTTTGGTGGTAGCAACAGTGCTTATGAAACAGCCATTGCTGAATTAGAACAAGCACCTGATTTTTCTACAGCAAGAGCTTTAATTACCTATAAATTTGCCTCACAGCATTTATGGGACATGACGGGCGATGTAGTAGGCGATTTACTCGAAATCGTTAAACGACGGTTTGGGCAATAGAAGATAAATGTTGAATGATAAATATTGAATGATAAATGATTTCCTGTAAAAATCTTACTTTTTCGTATAGTCCTCAGAAAAACTTTTCATTTCCTGACATATCCTGTGCTGACCGAGAAGCCTTGCTGATTTTGGGGCAATCAGGAAAGGGAAAAACTACTTTGTTGCATCTGATGGCTTTGCTGTTACGGCCTGAAAATGGAGAAATAATAATAAATGGTAAAGAAAA
>JBDHXS010000048.1:0-17495 GCA_039810845.1 Runella sp.
ATTGCGGCATCATCTCAAGCGAGGACCTATCGAAGCCATGAAAGCGGAGATTCTGAGCGTCATTCCTGAGAATATGAAGCAACCTAACCAGCGAAAATTGATAGAGTTGGGAGCGAGTTGATGTAAGTTCGTCTAATAATTCCCGCGAAACGTCGCTTCGTGCGCGGTATCTGTCCAATCTTTTAGTAACTTTCAATTATATGAGAGATAAAAAATAGATTTTCTTGACTTTTGTACTTACCAATCGTTCTAAAAATAGTTATGACATCCCAAACAATTTCTTTACCCCTTGCGCCACCTGCCCAAAAAATTCGTTGGCGACAGGTCTTGGTCATTGTTACCCACATTTTCTTTTGGGCGTGTTTCATTTTCCTACCTTTCATTTTGATTCAATCACAGCAACCCTCCGCCGATACCCAACCTAAACTAAGTGAAGCGGAACGAGACCGTATTTGGCAGTTTACTTTTTATTTTAGCCAATTTTTCTCAGTGCTGTTATTTTATACTAATTCTGAAGTGCTATTGCCGCGGGTTTTCAAAAAACGAGGCTTGGGGGTGTATATTCTGGTGATGTTGCTCGCGCTCATTTTAGTGTTGACCATTACTTATTTCTTTCGGTATTGGCTTATGGGATTTGCACCACGTACTTGGTTTACTTATTCTACTTTTTATTCCCTTATTTCAGCCTTTGGAATTAGTACTTGCTTTCGTCTGTTGGCCGATTATCAACGAGAACATCGCTTACAAAATGAGCAGGAAAAAGTACGTTTACAGTCAGAATTATCGTTCTTACGGTCGCAAATCAGCCCGCATTTTATGTTTAATTTGATGAACAGTCTGGCGGCTCTGGCGCGTAAAAAGTCGGATATGCTGGAGCCTATGATTGTAAAAATGTCGGATTTGCTGCGGTATATGCTCTATGATTCCGACGATTCCAGAATCCCGCTTGATAAGGAAATCAACTATTTGAAGAGCTATGTAGAGCTTCAACACATGCGCTTTGGCAATAAAGTAAAGGTGGATATGAATTTTGATGCGCCTGTCAACGGCATAGCTTTGGAACCTATGTTACTGATTCCTTTCGTAGAAAATGCCTTCAAACATGGAACGGGGCTTATTCGAGAACCTTCCATACAAATTGCTTTGGCTACTTCTCCTAAAAAAATACATTTTAGAGTGCAAAATCGCTACAACAGTGATTTTATTGAGGCCAAAGATAATAATTCAGGGATTGGACTGGCCAATGTGAGGCGACGCTTAGAATTGCTTTATCCAGAAACACATATTCTGAAAATAACGAAGGATAAAGATATATTTGTAACCGATTTAGAGATTACGCTAAAATAATATGCACAAACTTCGTTGTATCGCAGTTGATGATGAGCCACTGGCACTCGAATTGTTGGAAGACAATATCCGTCAAGTTCCTTTTTTAGAGCTTGTAGCAAGCTGCCAGAATGCTTTTGAAGCGATGGATATATTGCACGAACAAAATGCCGATTTGCTATTTTTGGATATTCAGATGCCTGGTATTACAGGCGTGCAGTTTTTGAAGTCATTGCAAGGGCAGAGTTCATCGCCCATGGTGGTTTTTATCACTGCCTACGAGCAATACGCGCTTGAAGGTTTCGACTTAGACGTAGTAGATTATTTGTTGAAACCTGTCGCGTTTGAGCGTTTTTTGAAGTCGGCCAATAAAGCGTATGAATTATTTAAACTTCGCCAACATTCACCGCAAGAACTTACGTCAACGCATTTTTTTGTCAATGCCAATTATGCCTTGGTGAAGATTCGCTATGACGAAATAATGTACATTGAAGGACTCAAAGATTATGTTAAAATCTACATTACCTCTGCTCGCCATCCTGTCATTACGCGCATGACCTTGAAAGGAATTGAGCAAAAATTGCCTTCCCAATCATTCATGCGTATTCATAAATCCTATATTGTTTCTTTAGATAAAATTCAGTCGGTTCGTAACCTTAAAATACATATAGGCGAAGCCATTATCCCCGTAGGAGAGCAATATGTAGAGGAGTTTATGAAAGCCATTGGGGAAGGATAGTTCAATGGCTCTCTTTTTATGTTGCTTCAACTCGGTCATTTTTACAGTAAAAAAACAGCACTTCGTTTTTTTATCGCTAAAGCCCCCTTTTGTAATGAACCGAACGATCCTTTTTTCTTTACTGTCAATTGCTTGTTTTGCCCAGAAATCTCCCGTTCAATACGTCAACCCCTTGATCGGGTCGGCACCCGCTGTTACTGAAAGTGCTCGTCGTCATAGCGAGTCCAGCAGTGAGTTGCGGGGACAGATTGCCCCTGCCATTGGTCGTCCACACGGCATGACCACTTGGACTCCCCAAACCCGGGCAACCGAGACCAAATGTGTGGTTCCTTACTATTACAATGACCCTAAAATCAACGGTTTTCGAGCTACGCATTGGCTCAATGGTAGCTGTGTACAAGACTATGGTAGCTTGACAGTGATGCCCATTTCGGGGAGTGTGCGTATCGCTCCCGAAGAACGAGCTTCTACTTATACCCATGCTCAAGAGGTAGTAACACCTGCGTACTATTCAGTAGAACTGATTGATTCACAGATTAAAGCCGAACTTACAGCTACTCAACGGGCGGGTTTGCTACAATTTACTTTTCGTCGAAAGGAAGCCGCTTTTCTGTTGATTGAACCCAATAGCGATGAGGGAGAAGGTTACGTTGAAATCATTCCCGAACGCCGAGAAGTGATTGTTTATAATCCCGTACATCGTATTTATCAAGGAGCTGGACAATCAGCCGGGTTTAGTGGATTTTATGTGTTACAGTTTGAAAAAGACTTTAAATCTTACGGGACTTGGAAATCTAACGTTGTTCAAAAACAAGAAAAACAAGCGAAAGGAAGTGGAAAACGAGAAAATGTAGGCGCGTATATTGAATTAAATATTACGGATAATCCTGTTGTAAAAGTACGAGTAGGTTCGTCGTTTACGGATGCAGTAGGAGCAAGCCGAAATCTTGCAAAAGAACTTCCTCATTGGGATTTTGAACAGGTAAAAAAAGCCGCAGAGCAAGCTTGGAATCAGGAGCTAGGCAAAGTGCAAGTCAAGGGGAATGAAAATGATAAGACTTTATTTTACACTGCACTTTATCATACTAAACATACCCCACGCCTTTTTTCTGATGTGGATGGGTGCTATCCTGGCTTTGCCGATGAACATCAAATTTACACCGCCAATGGTTTCGATTATTACTGCGATTTTAGCTTGTGGGACACGTTTCGAGCAGCCATGCCGCTTCATGCGTTGTTAGAACCAAAGCGGTCTTCGCATTTGATGCAGTCGTTGGTGAAGAAAGCTGAGCAAGGTGGTTGGATGCCAATTTTTCCGTGTTGGAATCACTACACCGCGGCCATGATTGGTGACCATGTAGCATCGGCTATGGCTGATGCTTATGCCAAAGGAATTCGCGGTTTTGATATCCAAGAGGGATATAAATACCTGCGCCAAAATGCTTTTGTTCCCAATCCAGATCCTAAAAGTTATGAAGCTGGCAAAGGCCGTCGGGCATTGGGAAGCTATTTAAAATACAATTATGTTCCACTCGAAGATTCTGTTTGGCAGGCATTTCATAAGCGCGAACAAACCTCTCGTACGCTCGAATATGCCTACGATGATTTTTGCCTGAGTACGCTGGCTAAAGTATTGGGTAAAACAGCTGATTATGAGGTGCTTCGCCAACGTGCCTTGAATTATAAAAATGTTATTGACCCCGCAACGGGTTGGGCGAGGGGGCGCTATGCCGATGGACGATGGAGTAGCAATTTCGATCCGTTTGCAGCTCGTGCGTCGTTTATTACCGAAGGCTCACCTGCTCAATATACGTGGTTTGTACCCCATGATATGAACGGATTGATGCAGCAAGTAGGTGGAAAACAACATTTTATTGCCAAATTAGATACGATGTTTGAACAAGGTAAGTATTGGCATGGAAATGAACCTGGCAACCATACGGCTTATCTGTATGCTTTTGCGGGTGTGCCGTGGAAAACGCAGCGATGGGTGCGACAGTTGATTCGGGAAGAATATACAACCGATGCAGGAGGATTGAGCGGCAACGAAGATGGCGGCCAAATGTCGGCTTGGTTAGTATTTAGTATGATGGGCTTTTACCCCGTTTGCCCGGGAAAACCGTATTATGTAATAGGAAGTCCAATTTTTAAAGAAATGTCGGTGAATGTAGGGAATGGGAAAATTTTCAAAATCCAAACGTCTAATAATTTGGAATCAAATTGTTATATTCAAGCGGCTACTTGGAATGGAAAACCCTATAATAGAGCGTATTTGACACACACTCAAATTTTAGAAGGAGGCACATTGACATTAAAAATGGGGTCAAAACCCAACAAAGAATGGGGGAAAAATGCTGTTGAGTTGTCTTCTATCTTTCAATAATTTACAAACAAGACTAAATACATAACCAAGAGGGCTTTTTCAAGTTTTAAAAAACTCGTATCTTGTCCCCTAATCAACTCATTCCTTTTGCGACCAGTATGAACGAACTTATTAGCGGTATTCAACAAGTGGGAATTGGTGTTCCGAACGCCAATGAAGTATGGAAGTGGTATAGAAAAACCTTGGGGTTAAATGTGCCTATTTTCAATGATGAAGCAGATGCTAAGTTGATGACTTGCTATACCTCTGGCGAAGTGCGGCGGCGGCACGCCATCATGGCAGTCAATATGGCTGGGGGCGGTGGAGTAGAGATTTGGCAGTACAAAAATCGCATTCCGGTAGAGCCAACTTTTGAACCCAAATTGGGTGACTTGGGGATTTTTTCTATCAAAATAAAGTGTTTAGATGTATCTAAATTTTATGGTCAATTAGCTGCTGACGAACAAAAATCTTCTCAGAGCTTATCGCCCGAAAAACTCCCCCATTTTTGGCTGAGAGATTGCCGTCATAATCTTTTGCAAATTGTTTCCAACGAGTCATGGTTTCGGCCCAATGGATATTTGACAGGAGGAGTTTGTGGAGCAGTGATTGGTGTAAGTGATATTGATAAGGCGGTGAAGTTTTATGCTGATACCTTAGAAATTGACAAAATCGTTTACGATAAAACGGGGACATTTGAAGACTTTAAATTTTTAGGCGCGGATAAACAAAAGTTTCGCCGGGTATTGCTTCGCAAAACATTGGGGAAAGCAGGGGCATTTGGAAAACTTTTGGGTGGAGTGGAAATAGAATTAGTTCAAGCCCTTGACCGAACGCCCCGTAAAATTTTTGAAGACCGCGATTGGGGCGATGCAGGGTTTATCCATTTGTGTTTTGATGCACTGAACATGAATGCGCTTAAAAATCGATGTCAAACCAATGGCTTTCCATTTACGGTAGATAGCGCCGATTCCTTTGATATGGGCGAGGCTGCGGGCCGTTTTTCTTACGTAGAAGACCCCGATGGTACGCTCATTGAGTTTGTAGAAACACATAAAGTACCCATTGTAAAGAAACTCGGGATTTATCTCAATCTAAAAAAACGCAGAAAACAAACCCACCTCCCTGATTGGATGGTAGCGACACTGGGCTGGGGAAAGGTGAAGGATTGAGGGTAATTGACTCTTTTACCTATTCTACTGCCTACTGTGGACTATTGACTTCAGACTTTTTCACCGGATATACTTCTTCCAAAAAAGAAATGACGGCGTTGGTAAAAGCGTGGTTAGAATCGCCAGCTACCATGTGGCTTGCACCAGATACAGTCATGCTGCGTACGTGGGGAACGGCATCCAAAAACTCTGCCATGACGCGCTCGCTCACTACATCGCTCATGCCACCGCGTACAATAAGCGTTGGCGCTTTTAGATTTTGGGCAGCAAAAAAAAGACGTTCTTCATAGGCAATCTGCTGGTCGGGCGTGGTGTTTTTCCAAACCTTTAACATAGCCGGATCCCAGTGCCAATAGTACCGCCCATCGCGAAAGCGAAGATTCTTTTCTAAGCGCGAAGGGTCGTAGTTTTTTGTCCGTTGGGGTAAATACGCAGCAACGGCTGCCGCTGCTTCTTCTAATGAGGCAAATCCATTTTCCAAATGAGAACTCATAAAGGCAAAAATCCGCTCGATTCCTTTTTGTTCAGCTTTAGGGGCAATATCCACCAAAATCACTGCTGATACCAAAGACTCACTGGATTCTCCGTACAAAACCAATGAAGTGATTCCACCCATTGACGCTCCTATGAGGGCAGGCTTGCTACCTACTTGTTGGATAATTACCTTTAAATCGGCTACTAAGGCATCGGTGAGGTAGTTTCCTTTGTCTGACCAACTGCTTACACCATGACCACGGGCGTCGTAACTAACGGCGTACCAGCCATGTTCGGCCAATTTTCGCGCTGTATCGCCCCAAGAATGATGTGTTTGACCGCCACCATGTAACAAAATAATGGGGGGAGCCGTTGGATTGCCCCACCCTTCGCCAATGATAAAAAAATTGGGTTCCGTCTCAAAACGGAGCGATTGAGATTGCATTTATAAAGCAGGAACTAATTCAAGATAAACATCAAAACTCAGACCTTGATAAAGCGTAGTATGGCGAAGACTCATGCGTGAGCGTTCGAGTTTATTGATGGGATAGGTACCTTTAAAATCTTTGATGTCAATATCAAGTGTTTTTTCGTTGTCCAGCAAATTCCAGGAACCGCCATTAAGTACTTGTCTTGCAACTGGGTCAATCGCTTTTACCGTTTTATCCTCATAAAATTGAATATTGGTTCCAAAAAATCCTTGGGCTTGAGTGGGTAATAAACTCTTGTTAATCACATTCCCATTCAAATCCGTAATTTTTTCTACTTTCCACGGATTGGTTATTAGAATACTTATTGTCTTTTCAGGCGTTGGTGTAGTACCGCTATTTTCGCGGTTACAGCTTACAAAACAGAAAGTGAGTAAGAGCGAACCAACGAGCATTATTTTTTTCATAGCTTTCAATATCGGGTTAAATTTATAGTCAAAATTAGCGTTTTTCTCGTATTATTGCCTAATTTGTAGGGTGAAAGTTAAAGTTTACCGTTTGATATGCGACTTAATTTGTGTGGGCTGATAGGACTTTTTGTGTTGTTTTGTTCGACTTCTTTTGCTCAGGAGTGTCTGTCGCCCTTGCAGTGGCTACCCGTCCAAAGAACTAACGCCATTGAATGGGAAAAATTTCCTGAATTCTCGCTTCCGTTTACCCTTGTTTACGAAGGCCCCCGTTTTGGAGATGTGCAATCGCAACCTTTGAAGCATGGATTCAGCCATTTGGCCACTTTTTCGGGCAATGAAAATTCCACATTGGCTGTAGAAAAACGAGCGGTTACGTGGTATCACGTGGCTACTGAGGCCAATACCCAACCTTGGGCTGAGCGAAATCTGGAAAGCCCTTGGGCTAACGACCTCAATTTGTACCGAACTACTTGGGATAGTCAGCTGAAAAATTATGCCAATGCTTTTACTAATTCTGCGGGAAGCAATATTCCTGCTTATGACCTCATAGCGCTTGATATTGAACGTATTCATGATCTCGACCGCGATATTTTGGGTATTAAAACCAATCAACGTGTACCCGAAAATTATCGAAACCTTTCGGATACGCAGTTTATCCAACGGTATAAGCGCGATATGCAAAAATTGTATGCTGCTCCTATAGATTTTTTACGGACGCGTGTACTCCCTACTACCAAAGTGGGAAGTTATAGCGATGCACTCGTGAGAGGGAGTTTCAACAATTGGCTTGGAATGACCCTCGTACCGTGGGTAGATTGGACAACCGACCCTACTTTGTTGCTTCATGTCATGCGTGATACATTAACTGGAAAGGTGGGGGGGGCTTTTTACAATCAACTTAACTTCCTGACGCCTTCTTGCTACTATTATTATGATTATGCTACTTCTCCTTTTGGTAAAGATTATCTTGCCTATTTGTTGTTTGTGATTGAAGCCAATCGGGCATGGTCTAACAAGCCCATTATTCCCTTTGTGTGGCTTCGCTATCATGATGCTTTTAATCCTACTATTCCCTTTGTCCCCAATTTTGTAGCCGAAGCTACGGCTATTTTTCCATTTTTTTCGGGGGCAAAAGGGCTGTGGCTGTGGGAAGCACCTGTTGAAAATGCGCGACAAGATAACTATATTACTTATGAGTACTTTATCTCGGCTTTGCACCGATTATCGCAGTTTAAGTCGTTTTTTGAAGGGGATTATGAGCTGATAATTCCTCAGCCTGCCGTGGAATCAGCGAAAACTAAATCGACGATTTGGCGGGGGGTCGTCAAAGGAAATGAAATATTGATTGCTGCCCAAAATCCTTATGCTACATCTGATACCCAAGTGACAGAGGTAAAACTTACTCACCAAAATTGGCAAAAGACCATTACTTTGAAAGGCCGAGAGGTTTTTTTGTGTAAATTTGATTATAACACCATTGCTTCTATATTACCTGTAACTTCTTTAGTAAACCTTGTGGTAACCCCAAATCCTACGAGCGAAAAAATTAATTACCGTTTTGAAAGTGAGGCGAGCGGTGCTGTAATAACTCGACTGACCGACTTGACAGGAAAGGTTTTGGTGCAAGAAAATTTTACCACAAATATTGGCATACAAACCCGCGATCTTCAGGTAAGTCATTTGCCTACGGGGATGTATATTTTACAAGTTCAGGCAGGAAAATCCCAAATTAATCAAAGACTACTGGTAGTGAGATAAAGGTGGAAAATCCTTAAAATTTATCCGTTTGTAAACGGTTACAATCGCTTTTATCCAAATAGAAACGAGTAGCAACCGAATCTATCATCGGCTATGCTGCACCTTTGTATCGTCAATCTGGGACAAGCCCATTGACATAAAAGCAAATCTCAAACACAAAACTTTTAAGGAACATGAACAAGGTAACACTGGTAGGCAATGTAGGTAAAGAAGTAAACATGCGTAACTTCGAAAACGGTAAATTGGCTTCTTTCACGATGGTGACAAAGGAAACGTACACCAATAAGAAAAATGAAGAAGTTACCAGCAACACATGGCACAATTTGGTGGCTTTTGGCAAGGTGGCAGATGTATGCCAACGGATGATTTCAAAAGGGAAATTAATTTCTGTGGAAGGAAAAATTAATCACCGTTCGTACAAAAACAAAGAAGATAAGCTGGTTTATGTAACTGAGATTCAGGTATATAAAGTGCAAGAGGTAAAGGAAGAAGAATAGGGAGAAGTGTCGATTGTCAAATGCAGAAGGTCGAGTTTTAATTCGACCTTCTGCATTCTGACCTCGACATTTTAATGTGCTTTCTCCACAGCATGACCGCCAAACTCATTGCGGAGGGCGGCTACTACTTTACCTGTGAAGGTATCGTCTTGTTGTGAACGATAGCGCATCAGGAGCGATAGCGCAATGACAGGCGTAGGAATGCCCATATCAAGAGCTGTTTCGAGCGTCCATTTACCTTCGCCCGACGAGTGCATTATACCTTTTATCGTATCCAATTTTGGGTCTTTAGAAAAAGCGCTTTCGGTGAGTTCCATGAGCCAACTTCTGACTACGGAGCCATGGTTGAACACCCGAGCTACTTGCTCTAAGTTGAGGTTATAATTTGATTTTTCCATTACCTCAAACCCCTCGGCAATGGCCTGCATCATACCGTATTCGATGCCATTGTGAACCATTTTTACGAAATGCCCGCTGCCAGGGCCGCCTGCATGTAAGTAGCCATTTTCGAGAGAAATGTCTCTAAAAACGGATTCACAATAACTAAATACTTCATCTTCACCGCCAATCATCGTACATGCACCCAACAAAGCCCCTTCTACACCGCCGCTGGTACCGCAGTCTAAGTAATCAAATCCTTTGGATTTGAGGTAATGATGACGGCGAACTGAGTCGTTGAAGTTGGAGTTTCCACCGTCAATCACGATGTCATTAGGAGCAAGATGAGGGAGTAAGGTTTCGATGCAATCGTCCACGGGTTTGCCCGCAGGTACCATGAGCCAAATCACTTTTCTACCTGTTAATAGTTGACACATCTCGCCCAGACTAAAAGCGGGTGTGATGCCTTCCAACAGAATATTTTTGACATTTTCGGTGGCTACATCATAAGCCACGACCTCATAGCCATGACGGTGGAGATTAAGTGCCAAGTTGAAGCCCATTTTGCCGAGCCCTACGAATCCAATTTGCATTTGCTAAGTTAAGTATTGAGTAGTTAGTAAATTGTATTGAGTATATGAATGTCAACGACAATCATGTGATAACAGGTGGGTATTGATTATGAGACCGTAAAAATAGGGTTCTCATTATTCAATACCCACATCTCAGTACTTAAAAATTATTTGTCCCACCAAACTTTTGTATCCAAATCATCGGCACCCATACGACCGATGGCTTCTTTTACATTGATACTATTGACCGAAATCTCCGAGTTGGGATAGGTCAAACGACGGATAAAATCGCCTTTGATGCCTTTGCCTGGGAATGGATTGGGCTTGAGAGTTGGAAACCCTGAGCGGCGGAAGTTGGCAAATGCCTCGGGGCCATTCAAAAATGAGGCAATCCAGTATTGGGTATTGATTTGCTCCAACGCCGTGGCGGCTCTGAATGGGTTGGCCGTCAAATAGGCGGTGATAGCTGCTGCTGGTACTGCCGAGTTGGCATCCACAGTAGCGAGCTGCTCCATGTGAAGGCGCACACCGCGGTTGTAGTAGGTCTCGGCGGTAGTGCCTGTTACCCATCCTCGTTGGGCAGCTTCGGCCAGCAAAAGCTGGGTTTGGGCGGCAGTCACCAAGAATGTGGGTGCGGTGTTTTTTCCCATTCGGGTACGGTCCAACTGCGTAAATTCATAAAAACTATTGAACTGATTGGCTGTTACTTGCGTAGCAATAGTGGCGTTGTTGAACCCAAACGGCATCCCTATTTGTACAGCAGGGTCAGTGTTGGCACGAGATGCTACTTGTTCTGGACCTGAGCGAGCACCTACATACCGTACCGCAATCGAGCGCAGGCGGGGGTCGTTGGTGGCTTTGAGATAATCTACAAATGGGGCACCGAGATACACGTTGGCGGCCTCGGTAGCGTTGAGCAAGTTACCATTTGCGTTTACATAGTTGGCATCGTGGCGTATCATGGCGTTGTCGGTATTGGCCTCCATGACACCTGCTTGGGCAGCACGAGCTACTACTTGTTGGGCTTGCGTGGCATCTACTTTGCTTAGGCGCATCCCTGCTCTGAGAAGCAACGAATTGCCGTACTTGCGCCAAAGTGCCACATTGCCTGCGTACAATACATCGGCGGTTTCTATGGTTTTGGATGCATCCAACGCTGCTGAGGCTTCGGTCAGTTCTTTGATGATAGCCGTGTAAATGCTCTGCTGTGTGTCGTATTTGGGCAGAAATATCTGGCTTGTATAGCCTTTGGCGGCATCGTTGTAGGGTACATCGCCGTAGCTATCGGTCAAAATCATAAAAGCGTGTGCTTGCAAGATACGGGCCATATTGGTCAGGTTGCTACGGGCAGGCAGTGCCTTCGTTTGGTCTATTACATCTTGGGTATTTCTGATGACTGTACGGTAGTATTTTTGCCAGTTTTGCACTGTATTGTCACGATTGTCTTGATTGAAATTGGCACCTGTCAAAACCCCTTCATTGGGCGTAACCATTTGTTGCACCACCCCCATATCATAAAAAATAGAGGAATTGCTGTAACTTGAATTGACGGTGGCGTTGTTCAAGATAAATACTGGATTGATGGCAGTAGCGGCGGTTTTGTTGATGTTAAGTTCGTCAAAACCTTGGTCGCAGGAGGCCAAACCCAAAAGAAGGACAGCCCCCCAGCCCCCGATGGGGGCGTTTTTTATGATTTTTTGAATTATTTTTTTCATTGTATGTTTCTGTTTTGAGTTGTTTGTTTGTGATTGAGTGGTTTGTGATTAATTTAGTTTTAATCACTCAACCACAAATCGCAAATCACAAATTAAAATTTAAGATTCACATTAAAGCCCACACTTCTGGTAGAGGGCAAACCCGTTGATTCCATACCCACGAGGTTGTCGGATGAGTAGCCAAACGTCTCAGGGTCAATGTTGTCAATCCACTTTTTAAGCAAGAATACGTTGTTGGCCACAAGGCTGACTTTGGCTCCTTTGATACCGATGTTTTTGGGCAAATACTTGGTCAAATCATAGCCTGCGGTGATTTGGCGGAGTTTCCAGTAGCCACCGTCATACACGATAGGTTCGACAAGGGCCAATGAGCGCACCACCGACCAGTAATCTTGTGGGTTGGCTTTCACGGTGTTGGTTTCCCCCTTATCGTTTACACCATCGCCGATGATACCGCCTTGATCGCGACCAGGCAATGTCATTTTGTGTAAGCCGTGGCGCACAGCGTTGAAGTTGGTACCAGATAATACGGTATTGCCGAGTTTGAAGTCAATCAAAAATGAAAAATTGATGCCTTTATAATTGAAGGAGTTGTTGATACCGCCTATCCATCTGGGGAGTGCTGTGCCGTACGAAATCAAATCGGCAGTACGGAGGGGAATACCATTGGCACCAAACACTTGGCGGCCCTGGGCATCGCGGCGGAAGCCAAAGCCGTAGATTTGGCCCATCTCTTGGCCAACTACTTGACGCAATTCACCATTGAATACGTGTGTGCCTACGGTGATACGCTCACCAGGTGTTTCACTCAAAAGGCTCAATACCTTTGTTTTGTTATAAGAGCCGTTTAAGGTCATTTCCCACTGAAAATCAGAGGTTTTGATGGGAGTAACTCCCAACAACATCTCAACACCATTTGTGCGGCTACGACCACTATTGATGAGGGTATTGACAAAGCCAGAAGCGTCTGAAATCTGTGCCGAAACGATTTGGTCGGTGGTGATTTTTTGATACACAGCTACATCAAGACTGACACGATTTTGGAACAACTTCAACTCCAACCCCACTTCTTTTTCGGACGCTCTCATGGGGCGCAGGTTAGGGTTAGGGAGGGTATTGCCCGACGAACCGCCCACGGGCTGTCCCGCAAACAAGTTGGCATTGATACCATAAAAAAGGTTGTTGGAGTAAGGAGCTACGTCGGTATCACTACCCACCTCTGCGTAAGCACCACGAATTTTGCCAAACGTCAACCAATTGGGCATATTTTCGAAAGTTTGTGAAAACACCCAGCTCAATGAGGCCGATGGATACAAAATACTGCGGTTTTCGGGGGAGAGTGTCGAGAACCAGTCGTTGCGGGCAGTGACGTTTAAGAATAAAAAGTCTTTGTATGAAAACTCACCCGATCCGTATATAGAATTGACAGCGCGCTCTGACAAGCCGTAGATAGGGTCTTTGACGCGGCCATTCATTACGGTATAAAGCCCCCGCACTACGAAGTCGGTCACTTGGGTAGAATTTAGGTCGGAGCGGCGGTACATTTGGTTGCCACCGAGGTTGATATCTACGCCAAAATCGCCAAAAGTTTTGCTAGCTGCAATCAAGATGTCGGCGTTGGTTTCTCTAAATCTCCGCGATTCTTGGGTATAAACACCATTGACAAAACCTGCTGGTGCAGCTGCCAACGACGCTTGGCCGGTGGGGAAGTTGTTATAGTCTTGGTCGCGACTCCAGTAGTCTTGCCCTACACGCCCCTGTACGTATAACCAAGGTGTGAGGTTGTATTTGACCGAAATATTACCAAAAATCCTATCACGACGGATGTTCTGGAACTGCTCTGAAAGCGTAAAGTAGGGGTTGGTACGGTTCATAAAACGCGAGTAAATGTACTCATTCCCAGCGGCATTGAATTTCTTAGCTTCCAACAAATCAAACGGCATCGTATTGGCCATGTTGTAAATGGCCGTTGGGATGGAGTTGTCTTGATTGGCGATGTTGGGTGGATTTTTGTTGAATTCGTTGGAGTAGTTTACGTTGCCAGCAAAACTCAATTTTTTTGACAAATCATACGCAAAGCCCAAGTTGATGGTTTTACGGTTGAAGGTGTTGTTGGGTACGATGCCCTTGCTGTCCATGTTGGCAAAAGACAAATTGAAGCCGCCACGGTCAGAATTAGCTGCCAACGACACCGTGTTGGTAAAGTTAGAGCCATTGCGGAAAAACTTCCGAATACGGTCACGTTGGGCTTCATAAGGTACTACTTGGTTGTCGAAGAGGACTTGGGTCATGCCTGGCTGGATTTTTTCGCCAAACGACCACTGCCCTGAGGTGGGGTTGGGGGCGGTAGGACGCACACCGTTTTCGCCTTGACCATATTCATATTGATAATCCGTAAAATCCAGTGGTGTTTCGTTGGTGTAGTTGGAGTTGACAGTCACACCGATGCCTTTGCTGTCGCCTTTGGTTTTGGTCGTAATCATAATGACCCCGTCTTTGGCACGGCTACCGTAGAGGGCGGCAGCAGTGGCACCTTTGAGTACAGTCATGCTTTCGATGTCGTCGGGATTGATAGAGCTAAGGCCATCGCCACCGTCAGAGGTATTGCCACCACCGCGTACGCCGATAGAGTTGTCGGAGGCTGCGTTGCCAGGATTTGTCCCAAAGTTGGTATTGTCAATCGGTACACCATTGACCACGATGAGCGGGTTATTTTGACCCGAAATAGACGACTGTCCACGAATCCTGATCTTGGAAGTCCCTGCTGGCCCAGTTCCTAAACCTGATATATTCACACCTGCTATTTTGCCTTGTAGTGCGTTCATGAAGTTGGGGGTGCGGTTTTCGGTCATGGCTGCCGGTGCAATGGTCGTGGTGGCGTAGCCGAGTTTTTTGGCTTCTTTTTTGATACCCAACGCCGTAACGACTACTTCTTGGAGTGCTTCAGCACTTTCAAGGAGCGATACGTCAATCTTGGTCTGATTGCCCACAGCCACTTCTTTGGGGCCGTAGCCAATAAAGCTAAAAACTAAGGTAGCTCCAGACGGGGTATTAATGGCATAGTTGCCGCTGGCGTCGGTAGATGTACCCGTGTTAGTTCCTTTTACCAATACTGACACACCAGCCAAGGCCGATTTGTCGCTTGCATTGGTGACAGTACCGCTGATGCGGGTTTGCGCCCAAAGTGTGGTTTGAATTGCCAAAAGAGTCAGCAAAAGAAGGGCGGCTCGTGGCGAGAATAGAAGTTTTCTCATCTGCATGAAAGATTGTAATGATTGTGAAATAGGGTCTGTTAAACTAAGTGCAAAAAAAGCATAGCATTGTTCAAAAAACTTCTACGATTAGACGATGTAGAATTTTGTAATATTTCTATGTTTTATTTAAAAATTTTAATAATTGTTTTTTTGGTAAATGAATCTACCCATTCAGCACCTTTCACCACTGACGGATTTTGCTCATATCAGGGAGTTAGTACGTCTCAAAAATCCTACTGTTCGTCTCAATGACTGGCCAGTATTGGTAAGAGGTGGGGTACAGATTATGTGTGTCTTGGAAGGAAAGTTTGAATGGGTGGTAGAGCATCAGCATCATGTCCTTTATCCCAACGATGTTGTGGTTTTATGCCCTTGGCAGGGGTTGGGAAGTCCTACCAACACCCTTGAAATCGGCAGCTTGGCGTGGCTTATTTTAGAACCCGAATTGTTTGAATTCAATAAGGAACTTTTTCTGGGAAAATGGTCGGCTATTGGCGAAAACGACCAAAAACTCATGGGGCGGCTTATGGTCTCTCATGCTCCGATGGTGCTGAATAATTTGAAGCAGGCCAACGATTTGCTGCTGCGGATAGAAGCAGAAATAAAGCAGGCTGAGTTTGCTTACCAAACCCGTGTCAATCAGTTGCTGGATGAGCTACTCATAACAATTGTGCGACAACTGAGTCAGCAGCAAAACCAACGACGGGATTTTCCACAGGCTTTCGGACAATTGGAGCAAATGCTTCGGGATAGTTTAGACCACCCGTGGACAGTCGAAGAAATGGCTGCCGTAGTAGGGTTGGGTAGTACAGCATTTACCGAAAAAGTAAAGGGGTATTCGGGGTTTTCTCCGCTTAATTATTTGATTAATATTCGGATTGCCGAAGCTATCAGGCAATTGAGACAGACGAGTAAAAGCTTGACTGATATTGCTTTGGACACAGGTTTTTACTCCTCCCAACATTTTTCGACAACATTTAAAAAACTGACGGGATATACCCCAGGACAATATAGAAAGAAGGCCCCCTAACCGCTACGGCGGACCGCCCCCAATGGGGGAATAATAGACTCCCCCACGGGGGTGGGGGGCTTATATATTATGAATTGTATTGTAACCATAGATATCGGAACCACAAAAGTGAAGGCTTCGGCTTTTGATGAAGCAACCAACTTGATTGGCTGGCGACAAGGGACGTACCCAACGTTTCATCCGCAGCCCGATTATAGCGAGCAAGACCCCGAACAGATTTTTCTGACGGTGTTGTATGCCCTTAAAAGTTTGCTCAACGATGAACTCACCAAGAAACACCGCCCCATAGCACTGGTTTTTGGGGCTTCGATGCACAGCGTTTTACCGATTGATAAACACGGTGTTCCGCTACGCAATGCCGTGATTTGGGCCGATAATCGTGGTCGCGATGAAGCCAATGCCCTCAAACATTCGGACGAAGGGCGGTTGATTTATGAGCAGACGGGTACGCCGCTGCACCCGATGTCGCCATTGGCAAAAATTCGTTGGTTCCGAAATCATACGCCTGTTACATGGTTTGAGAAAGTTTATAAATTTATCTCTATCAAAGAGTATGTGATTTATCAACTCACTGGACAATTGGTGATTGACCAAAGCATTGCTTCTTCTACGGGGTTGTTCAATATTCATTCGCTTCAATGGGAATCTTTGGCGTTGGATTATGCGGGTATCAAACCGCAACATTTGTCGGAAGCTGTACCTATTGATTTTGCAGAACTTAAATTCAAAAAAGAATATGTTCGGCTTTTTCGCCTTTCAAGTGCCACTAAACTCATCGTTGGGGCCAGTGATGGATGTTTTGCTACGCTGGGTGCAGGTGTGGTGACAGAAGGCAACGCCACTATCACAATTGGCTCCAGCGGAGCGATGCGAGTGGCAGGTAAGCAAGTCATTCAAGATAGTCGGCAGCGGTTTTTTAACTATATTTTAACCCAAGGGAAGTATATATCAGGAGGACCTACCAACAATGGTGGGGTGGTGTTTGAGTGGTTTGTGCAGCAGTTTGGCGCGTCGGGAGTGCATTTGGACATGGAGCATACGGTCAGACGGTTGTTGATGGAGGCCGAGCGTGTACCCGCAGGAGCAGGGGGGCTGTTGTTTTTACCTTATTTGTTGGGAGAACGTGCTCCACTCTGGAATGCCAATGCGCGTGGTGCGTATATGGGTGTCAATATTACCCACGAACGGCGGCATTTTATTCGGGCTACGGTAGAGGGGATTGTTTATGAAATGTTTAGTATTGGCAAATTGCTCCAAGAATACCGTTCGATTGAGAATTTATACATCAATGGTGCTTATGCCACCTTGCCCTTGTTTGCG
>JBDHXS010000049.1:0-17290 GCA_039810845.1 Runella sp.
GCCCGACGTAAAATTGGCCAATGCCGAAATGTTCAAACGTTGGGATTGGGAGCAAGTACGGGCCAAGCTTTTTCGTCAGAATATACAACTGCTTAAACTCTCTCAAATTCAGCAAATTGGAGGGCTTTTAATCAATGAAAGTAAGGGGCTTGTCATTACTTTTCTCTCGGCCAAAGCGGTCATAGACGGCCATCTCTCGTTGGGGGCAATGCTGGCCATTCAACAAATGCTCGGACAAACCAACGGCCCTACCGAGCAGCTCTTTGCTTACTTGCAACAAATCCAAGATGCCCGCATCAGTACCGAACGTATCAACGCGGTACATCAAATGCCCGAAGAAGAAGCCGATGACCACGCTAAAGTCAGCTACTTGCCCGAAAATCAAGCTATTGTGGTCAGAAACGTGAATTTTCAATACCCTAATTCGAGCCGAACCACCTTGCGTAATATTCGATTGTACATCCCTGCGGGTAAGACCACGGCCATTGTAGGGTCGAGCGGTAGTGGTAAAACAACTTTGCTCAAACTCCTGATGAAACACTACGAACCCAGTTCGGGAGAAATATCGCTCGGAAATCTAAACTTGAGCAATGTGTCGGTTCGGAAATGGAGAAGCGAGTGTGGGGTAGTGATGTCTGACGGGGTCATTTTTGCTGATTCTATCTTAAACAATATCGCTTTGGGCGACGATGAACCCGATATGGAGAAGTTGCGGGAAGCAGCCCACGTAGCTAACATTCATGAGTGGATTGAATCAACGGCCATGGGGTATCACACCCTTATTGGTGGCGACCACGGAAGCATCAGCCAAGGTCAAAAACAACGCCTCCTAATTGCCCGCGCTGTATATAAGAATCCTGAATTTCTGTTTTTTGACGAAGGAACCAGTGCGTTAGATGCCCAAAACCAGCAAATTATCACCCGTAACATCGAATCATTTTTCAGAGGAAAAACGTCTGTTATCGTAGCTCACCGTCTAAGCACTATTCGTAACGCTGACCAAATCGTGGTCATTGAGGAAGGACAAATTGTTGAAAAAGGCTCACATGATGAACTGATTGCCCTCCAAGGACGCTATTTTGAATTGCTCACAACGCAACTGGAAGCCGCTGCTTAATTCAAATACTTAAATCCTAAATTTCTGACACACAAATGAAAACGCATAAACATAATCAACTAAGCGACGAAATACTCACTATTACTGGCGAAATCCCTAGTTGGGTAATACGCGCTGGTGCTGGTATTTTTTCAGGTATTTTCAGTTTAATTCTGTTAGGTACATGGGTCATTAAGTATCCAGAAGTATTGAAAGGTAATGCTATTGTAACGACTAAAGTACCTCCTATTCGTGTCGTAACTCACTCCAGTGGTAGGATGATTCGGCTGTTGGCCAAAGATGAAATGTGGGTAAAAAAAGGACAGATTCTGGCCGAAACTGAAAATACTACCCGCTTAGAAAATATCCCAACTATGCATCGGATGATTGGCGAAGCAAAAGGTTTTTTACGGAACCCCAAACGTCAAATTAGTTTTCCAAACAGCGATTTTGTTTGGGGAGATTTGCAGGAAGATTTTAACCTGTTACGCCAAAGTTACCTCGACTTAAAACGCCTCCAAGCCGACACGCATCTCAACGAGCAAATCGAACGAATGCAACAACAAGCCCAAGAACTACGGCGAATAGCTGGGCTAAATACCAAACAGCAAGCAATTAATGAAGAGGAATTTTTAAATGCTGAAGAACAGTTTAGAAGCGATGAAAAACTGTACCGGGAAGGAGTATATAGTAAAATGGAATACCTAAAAACCAAAAATAAATACCTCGAAAAACAACGCGAACGGGAAGATTTTTACAAACAAATTTTGACTAATAGCCTTAAAATAAACGAGATAGAGCGTACTTCGGAAGAATTCAAATATACTCATTTGGAAAAAAAACGCCAGTGCTTTGACAACATCGGACGCAGTATTTCCAACATTGAGAATAGCCTCCGAAATTGGCGTCAAAATTACCTTATCACAGCACCTGCCGACGGCAAGCTGGTTTTTCTAAAAAACCTCGCTGAAAATCAACACCTTTCTGCTTCCGACACGCTTTTTGCTGTGATGCCCAAACAAGCCCAGTTCATGGCGGCTGTGGACATCCCCGTGCGGGGCATGGGTAAAGCCAAGGTGGGGCAGAAGGTTATCATCAAACTGGATGATTATCCTTATCAAGAGTTTGGGATGTTGGAAGGTGTGGTAGAAAATATGGCTCCCTCGCTTAGTGTTCGATATTACCGGGTCATGGTAAAACTACCCAACGGGTTGAATAGTACCTACCATCAGCGGTTTCAGTGTAAGTCAGAGTTGGCAGGGTCTGCCGAAATCGTCACTGCCGACTTGCGCCTTATCGAACGTGCTTTTTACGGAATTCGAAAACTGTTGATGTAATTGTCGTTTTTGAATAATAATACTGTTTGTGCTATTGTTTCAGCAACCATACATCCGAAATCTTGGAGTGTTTGCGCCAATTCAAGTGCGACTCTTCGGGCTCATCAAACGTGACATGCAATTTTCCATCCTGCGTCAGTGACAGTGGCACGATCCATTCTTTCACCGATTCGGTTTCGCGATGATAAACGGTTGGCTGTAAGCGGTGATTATCTGCTCGCAACAAAGCTTCGCCTTCGCCTACGACCCGAAGTATATAACGCTCTCCTGGTTGGAGGTTATCATAAACCAACTCGGGGCATTTCTGAAACAACTGCGACGAAAGCCGTGCCCGACTGAAACCGTCGTTCCACCAAGCCACGTCGGTCGCATCATCGGAAATCGTTTTGACCCTTGGACCTTTAGCTACGCTCGACACATCGTCGTAAAAACTTCCCAGTCCAGGGTTTTCCCACATACTGATGGTTTTGAGTCGTTGTAATTTGGCGCCGTTGGAGAGCAATGTGTTGATTTTCTTAAACTCATCGGTCAACCACCAACGGTTATTGAGCGGATAGTCCACCAAATCCAACACGGCACCACGTTCATAGCCCTTGGCTTTATGTTTCGGTACGCTCGTTTGTAAACCAATTGAAGCATATAAATCGGCACACAGCTGCTCAATTTTCTGACGCAATTCGGGAGCGGTATTTACTTTATCGGCCTTATTCACCGTTTCCAATGCCGATTCCATGGCTTTGTCTAAGCCTATTTTAGAGGCTGTCTCCAAAATCGCATTTGCTTGTTTCTCAAGCGATTGTTCGTAGGCCAATCTACGTTTTGTATAGGTATCATAATAAGCGCGCAACAACAACATCTGCCAACGCCAGTTCCCTTTTAAGGTAGGAGTTGTGGATTCTAAATTTTTCCAAAAAGCAAAGGTAGCCTCCACACCGCCATTTTGAGCGAGCGGCCCTTTCCAATTATTCTCAAGAGCCGCGATGCCGTCGGCAGCAGACTCAGCAACAGTTTTTCCAAAAAAGAAACGGGTATAATCCGTCAAGATGTCACGTACGTCCATTTGTGGATTCCAGCCGCGCATACTCCAAACGACCTTGTTGATATCGTCGTGGCAACCATCAGAATACGAGACAAAACCATCGGTAAAAGGTGCATACGTCTGATGAATCTCGGCAAAAGCGTACGGGCGTGGATTGGGTGCTTCTCGTCCCAAAGTAAGGGCGTAGGCTTGGTCCCAACCACGCACGGGAAACTCACAACGGACATTGTGCGTAATGTCGGGATATTGGCGGTGTTGGTACTTTTTGGGCAAACGGTAACGGGTTTCAGCCATCGGCGGACTGCTTGGCCCTGACACTACTCCCTGCAACCAATCGGGATTATTTTCAGCTAAATAGTCATAAAAATAATCCACCTGCTCTACGCTAAACCCTTGCAATGAAATCCAGATTTTGGCTTTGGGATGATATTTGGTCAAAATTTGGTGCAAATCTTTCAAAAATGGCATCACCTCGCGCGGGTGATTGTCGCCAGGATCTCCACCTGGCACAAAAATATGGTCGAGGCGTGGGCATTTCTTATAAAAATCTTCGTGGAGTTTAAGTTCGGCGACGCGTTTTTCTTTATCGGTTAACTCAAACGTCACGGGCGTCCAAACCCAATAATCCATGTCGTAAAGTTGGCACAGTTCACCCATTTTCACGCGCATTTCGGAGGCTGGAATCTTAAAATGTGGATTGGGTTTTTCATCTTCGTGAAACGGAATCCCTTCTACGGCGTTGGTACCAAAAATAGCCAATTCCCTGAAATACTGTTCATATTGTGCCACCGTCCAAGCGTCGTACGAATTGGCCGTGTGACGATACCCCAACTGATGCCCACGGATGGGATAAACAGGCGAAGTCACAAAATCTACTGGACCTACCAATTCTGCCACACTTGCTGATAGATGAAGTTTGCGCAATAGCCAGCCTGTTCCAAACAAAACTCCGCGTACGTCGGCCCCAATAATCCAGACAACCCCACCTTTGTCGTTGGTTTCACTTACCACTCGAAAACCTTCGGCTTGGTATTCTGCACTGCTTTTATCGGTTCGGGCAGGAATGCTTTTTCCCAACAACTCACGGTCGCTCGAAAGTACCAGTGCGACAGTCAGTGCATTCGTTTTAGGCCAAGCGGCTATGGTTTTAAGTGTTAAATTAGTACGCTTGGCAATTTCTTCTGTCAGCATTCGGGCAGCGGTTTCCTTCATGGGTGAAGGTACCGATGATGCAACTATTATAGTCGCATTTTTGAAGTTAATGGATTGTGCATTCAGCATTAATACGCTGCAAACGAGAACAAGGAGAATGTAAAAAGTATTTTTAATCATATTTATAAAGAACTAATGAGGGTAGTTGTAATACGCACGCTAATGTGATTTAGGCTATTGAAAAACATCAAATAGTCTTTTTACCCGAAAGAAAGGTAATCTTAATTAGGGCTAACCCTAAACCTTCCACTATGAAGAAATCATTTGCAATCATCTGTTTTTTAATGTTTTTCATTGCAGGTAAAACGCCTGCTCAAAATCTAACGCCTCAACCAATTATTGCAAACCAATGGGTTAAAACATGGTTGCTCTGTGGGCCGTTTTCGTTGGGAAAACCCAAAGATGCTTTTCAACAATGGGATCATTTGGCGGGATTTAATAAAGATTATTTAACTAAGATCGGTGGAGAAAAGAACCCTCGATTTAGAGTGGGAGATGTTGCCAAATACGGAGCTGAAATCGCCAAATGGGTGCTCCACACCACTCCTGATTCTATCATTGATCTGAATAAAACCGTTTCTCGTAACGACAATGTTATCGCTTACGCCTACACCGAAGTACAAGCTGCGGAAGCAGGTATTTGGTTTGTGTCTTTAGGTACCAACGATGGGGGCCGATTGTGGGTCAATGGTACAGAAGTATGGGATGAGCCAGGCGCACGCGGTTTGACCGTGGATGACGATATCATTCCCGTTACGCTCAAAAAAGGTATCAATACACTGCTTCTCAAAGTGGAAGAGCGCGGTAATCGGTGGGAATTTTGCGTTCGATTGTTTCCTTTTTCGACTCAAAAATTGATGGCAAACGGCGGTATTTTCAAAGTGACTACCAAAGAAAATGGCGAAGCCGAATTAGCATCTGAGTTATCGACCACAGTGCTGAATGAATTGGTCCAAAGTATTCACTACACCATCCGTGATAACCAGAAAAAAGTTCTTCTTGAAGGACAATGCTCTCAGAATATACCTCACCAATTAAGATTAAAACCCAGTCATTTACAACCTTTTACGTTACAGGTGGATATTCAGTTGAAAAACGGAGAAAAATTGACGCAACTTATTCCGTTTGAGGCAGGGAAACGCATTCATTACACGTTATTTTCTCAAAAAAAATCAGCCTACCGCATTGCGTTGGCGACCACGGCCTCCACTTCCGAGCAGTGGGCCGCGCAGGAATTGCAACGGTGGCTGAAAGAAATCAGTGGCGCTGAATTACCGATTCAACCTTTAAATCAACCCTTTGACGGCCCGCAAATTGTGGTAGGTTTCAATGAGTTTGTCAAAACAAAAACAGAAGCCCCAGCACCTGCCGAACTCGACGAATCCTTTCGGTATTGCAACGCAGGCCGGGATATTTTGATCTACGGAGGCAGTCAACGCGGCACGATGTACGGCGTAATGACTTTTCTGGAAACCGAATTGGGCTGTCGCTTTTATACACCTACTGTTCAGGTAATTCCCAAAAGAGATGAGTTGATTTTCAATCATTTTGACCATTCAGAATCCCCAGGCATACGGGTACGCAATGATTTCTATTACGAAGCTTTTGACCCAACATGGGCGGCACGTAACAAGATGAATGGGGCCATGAATGAACGAAAACAGCCCGGAGGCGTGGAGGCGTATTGGTCGGTGCATACTTTTTTCCCATTGATACCGCCTGCGGAGTTTTTTGGTAAACATCCCGAATATTACAGTTTGATTGAAGGAAAACGCACCCACGAACGCGCCCAACTGTGCCTTTCCAATCCAGAAGTACTGCAAATCATGATCGAACGTATCAAAAAAAGAATGCGCGAAAGTCCTGATAATCTGATCTATGATGTATCACAAAACGACTGGTATAATCCGTGTCAATGCGATAAATGTCAGGTAATAGTGCAGCGAGAAGGCGGTGAATCTGGCATCAATATCTGGTTTGTAAACCAAGTAGCCGAGGCCGTAGAGAAAGAATTTCCAACTAAATTTATTGGAACGTTGGCTTACCAATATACCCGCACGCCACCCAGAAGTATTCGTCCGCGCAACAACGTCGTAGTGAGGCTTTGCAGCATTGAGTGCTGTTTTGCGCACGATTTCAAATCCTGCCCCGAAAATCAATCGTTTTTACAAGACCTAAAAGGCTGGTCTACGTTGGCGCCACATATGTATATTTGGGATTATGTGGTCAATTTCAGCCATTACATTATGCCGTACCCTAATTTCAAGGTATTACAGCCTAACATCAAAACCTTTCAGGAAAACAACGCCATCGGAATAATGGAACAGGCGGCTTATCAAAGTCGCGGCGGCGAATTTTCTGAGTTAAAAGCCTATCTGATTTCAAAATTGCTATGGAATCCAGAATGTGATGTCAACGAAGTAGTAGATGATTTTATGTACGGTTATTATGGTCGGTCAGGAAAGTATATTCGGCAGTATTATAATTTGGTTCAGGCACAAATCACTCCGAATACACACATTCATTTAGGACTTAAGCCCGATGACGTCATTTTCGCAGGCGATTTTGTTCAACAGGCTTCTAAACTTTTCAAAGAGGCCGAAAAAGTGGCCGATAATGACGAAATTCTGCGTCGTGTAGAAATGGCTTCGTTACCGTTGCTGTACTTAAAATGTCGTAAAAACCCAACATTTTCGCGGGTAGATGGTACTTATTTAAAATTTAACACAATTGTCAAAAGAGAAGGTATTACACATTTCGCGGAAGAAGGTGCTCCCAATGTGGAGGCGTTTCATCATTGGGTGGAAAGTGCGAAATAGGTATTTTGTCATGCCCACGCAGGAGGCATCTAAAGCCACACAGCAGAAGTGGTGTTAGATGCCTCCTATCGTCGGCATGACAAAAGCAATCAGAACGACAAAAGAAAATAGATGCCTACGGCATGACAAAGGCATTTTCCAAATTATACCCCTTCACCCGCACCGCCGGTGCTTTGTTATCCGCGTCTTTTTTGTAGCATTTCACGCTGACGGTTTTGGTTTCTCCCGGTAGCAATGACACGTAGTTATCCGTCCAAAATACGGGCAGGATCGCCGCACCTTTGGCCTCTTTGGCCAATTCCAATTCGATAAAAAATGCCACTTTATCCGAAGGGTTCATCAATTTCACAGTGACTTCGTATTCGTCGCCCTTCTCATTGATCGTTTTTTCAGTTTGGAGTTTTACTTTGGGCAGCGTGTTCAAGGCCGTGAAATCTGCGTATTGTTTTTGGGGTGTATAAAACCAGAAATACTGTTTCCAATCCAACTCGTCGGTTTTGGTAGGCAACCAGTAAAAGTTATCAGCCACCACAGTGCCTTCGGTATTTTTGAGCTTCAACGACAAGAAATACACCTGGCTTTTCCCTTGTAGGGTAGGGAGTTGTAGCCATTTCTGAACGGTATTTTCTGCTAAATCAAATCTTTGTTTCTGCTCAAAAACCACTTTTGAATTTTGGTCTAACAGCTTCGCTTCTGCCTGATAGCCTTTAATAGCATCGCGGGTGTCGTTGCTTACATGAAGCGTGCGGTTGAAATAATCATAGACTATATTGAGCGGTTGAGCCGCTTTTTTAGTGCCGTAATATGCGCTCGTAGGCATGAGGTAATAATCGTATAACTGCCAGTAGAATTCGGGCCAAGGCGAATTGAGCATCCACTGCACCACGCCTGTAGCAGTAGGGCGATTGATGACGTGCGCCTCAAACATAGGTCGAATGGCTTCGTAGTTCATTAACTGCGCTTTCATGGCCAAATCTTCCAAATTAGCTGGTGTGCCATATTTGCTATTGAGCGCTTTTAGATACACTTTCATGGTATTGAAGTCTTTTCTTCCCGAGTGATAATTCCACATGGAATTATCAGCAGGCCATAAATCCGCTTCCGGAATCATCTTTTTGATACTTTCCACAGGAGGAATCTGAGGTCCGGGACCAACTTCAGAATTAAAACCGTAGGCTCCGCCCAGTTTTTTGTCTTCATACCAATACACTGGCGGGACATATTCATACGGTCCATTCATTTTCATGCCCGACGACCCAGAAATCGTGCTCACAAATGCTCCCGACGACACTAAAAACTCCCGCGTGGGGTCGTATTTTTTCAGCGTTTCCTGATACATTTTTTCTAACGATGGTTTCGGCATGGCATCACTGCCGCCCGCCCACGTGAAAATACTCGGGTGGTTGCGCAACCACTTTACTTGGTCACGGAAGTAGTTGGACAATAACGTTTCTTCCTGTGGTGTGAGTTTTACGGCATACAAATCTACACCTTCATTAATAGGAAGATTTTCGTCGCCGGGTTTTATTTTGAGTTCCATGCCTAGGTAATCAGGCCATTCCCACTGACAACTCCAACCCACCATGAGCAAAATCCCGTTTTCGTCGCAAAGGTCATAAAGGTGGTGATTGTTGCCCCAAATCCCTTCAAAACGCAGTGAGTTAAGGTTCATTTCTTTGACATAACGCAATTGTGCCGCGTCTTTTTCGGGCATATAGCGCAAAAACAGATCGTCCACCCAGCCTCCACTTTTGATTAATACATCACGACCGTTGACCTTGTAGTCGCGTACTCCTTTATTGTTGAGTGCCGTTTCGATTTTTCGTACGCCAAATTTGGTGGTTTGTGCATCTTGCACAACTCCTTGTTCTTTTACCTCCAACTCCAATTTATATAAAGCAGGATCTCCCAATCCATTCGGCCACCAAAGGCGAGGATTTTTAAGATTCAATTGGACAAATTCCTGAGGCGTAAACTTCACTTCCTGCCGCTCACTGGGTGCCAATTTGACAGTTTTCTTAAATGTAATGTCTTCAATTTTTCCAGAAATCTCTACCGTTTTTGCTTCGGTACTGTGATTGAATACTTCAGTACTCACCGTTACGCTCGCTTTGGCCAAATTTTTGGTATCCACATCGGGCGCTACAAAAGGCGCATTGAGCGATACTTTGCCCGAACGCTTGAGGCGAATGTCGCGGTAAATACCCATAAAATGGTCGGGAGGTGTGGGAGCCCAGTCTACGTAGCCCATGTAAAAATCACGCACTTTGGGTGGAAAAATCTCTACTAAAAGCGTGTTTTCTCCTTTTTGCGCCGCTTGGGTGATGTCCAGATCAAACTGACGAAAAGCCCCAAACAGTGTATCCTGCGTTGCAATTTGCTTTCCGTTTACCCAAAAATTGGCGCGGTAGTTGATGCCTTCTACCATCAGTCGCAATTGTTCTTTTTGCGCGTCAAAATCATCCACAGTAAACGAATTTCTGAACCACCAGTTGGTTTCAAAACGCGCACGTGGTACTTTTTCGAGGTTTTTGCCCACAAATACGTCTTTGTACTCGCCCGCGTCCACTAATGCCCCCAAAACGGTGGTAGGTAGTGTGGCTTTATACCATTTTTCGGAAGGCTTGAGGGTAATATTTTCCGAAAGAATTTTGGCATCACCTGCTACTTCTTTGGAAGAGGCAATCATCCAACCATCACGCAGAGCGCGGTCTTCAATTTTGATTTTTGACCCACAGCTTGTGAGTGCGAGGGCCGTTCCTAAAATGAAATACAGTTTTAAAATTATTTTTTGCATTGCTTTCCAATAAAATGGTCACCGAGTTTCACTGAGTGGATACACGGAGTCTCACTGACTTTGTGGTACTCTGTGGTGAAACTCTGTGTGACTTGGTGACCTTCATTTTTAAACTTCACTTTGTACTTTTCGAATCGCTTCCGCAAAGGATTGCATGTCTTCTTTGGTTCCCAACATCCCATGTTGCAAAATCCAGACGGCTTCATCGCTGCACGCTTTTTCGGCTACGGGACACGCTACTTGCGTATATTCCACATCGTCAGGAATGGCGTAGCACATAAAGTTTTTGTTTTGGAACAAGGGCTGTTTATACAACGGATGCGGATAACCCCGGAAACAAGGTACTCCTTCTGCCGCCAAACGCTCTACAAATTCTATTTTACTAAGCCCATTGAAATGCGCTTTGTTGTATTTGAAAATATAAATATGGTAGCAATGCCGCGTTTCGCCCAAACCCCGCTTCAAGGGAGTGATGCCGTCTATCTGTTCCAACAACTGATTTAGATACAAACCATTTTCATTACGCGTAACGGTTTGAGCTTCCAACCGTTTGAGTTGAGCCGAAAGCAGCACCGCCTGCATTTGCGTAATGCGGTAGTTGCAGCCAGGATTATAATGATCATACCACTGCCCGCCTTCGATACGACCTACATTGCGGAGAGAGTTCATCATGGCGTACAACTCATCGTCATCTGTTACCACGATTCCACCTTCGCCTGCCGTCAGATTTTTGGATGATTGAAAACTAAAACTACCTACATCACCAATAGAACCCAGTTTTCTGCCTTTGTATTCGGCTCCGTGCGCGTGCGCAGCGTCTTCAATCACGCGGAGATTGTGGCGTTTGGCAATGTCCATGATGGCGTCCATGTCGCACGACTGACCGCCAAAATGCACAGGAATGATAGCTTTGGTACGCGACGTAATGGCTGCTTCAATCGCCTTTGGACTAATGTTATACGTATCGGGGTCTAAATCCACAAACACAGGCACGCAGTTGGCCTCAATGACGGTGGATGCGGTGGCAATGAACGTATAAGGCGGCACAATAACCTCGTCGCCAGGCTTCACACCACAGGCGATTAGCGCCAATCGCAGTGACACCGAGCCGTTGACACAACTGATGGCGTATTTGCTACCGCAATACGAGGCAAATTCTTTTTCAAAAGCTTCGACCAAGTCGCCACAATCGGGATTTCCCCACTTACCGCTTCGTACTACTTCGGCTACGGCTTCTACTTCGGTTTCATCAAAGATGGGCCAAGAAAAGGTCTTCTTGACAATTTTTTCGGCTATTTCCACTTTTTATAACGGGTTTGTATAAAATAGAATACTGGACTTAAAGCTTTTTAGGCTATTCTTTTTCGACACGGACTTGCTCAGAGTTTCATCCAGTGAAAATCTTTATGAAACTCAGTGACCCAAAAACTAACTTAAAGTAGCCTTTTTTTTCTATAAAACTGTATATCTACAAATGAACCTAAACCCTTAAATTACTTTTTCTTATAATGAAAAACAAACAACTCTACTTTGCAATGCTAATGGCGGGCATGTCGCTCGGAACGGCTTGGGCTATTCGCGGACAATTTGGGCACGAACACGGTGCCGCTTGGGCGGGAGCTATTGGGTCACTCAGCGTTTTACTCGTTGCCAAACGTTCTGATTGGTACACTAAAGTTTTTGCTGCTACCCTCGCGGGTGCGCTTGGTTGGGGCTTAGGTGGTTTAGCAAGCTATGGTATTGTAGTGGGTTATGGGCGTGGGATTGAATTTATTAATGTCTATTATGGCTTGTTGATGCTGTTTGTCATTGGAGGCTTGTATGGTTTTGTAGGTGGTGGTTTGTTTGGCTTGGCACTCGCTGATAGCCCAAAAAAAACCATCAAATGGCATGAAGTGATTGTAGAAATGGTTGTTGGAGCAACCCTGTTTTATTTTTTCTTGATCGAAGAATTTGAGTGGAACATGACCCCTCCACGCTCTGAAATGTGGGCTGCTTGTTTTGGAGCAGCGGTAGCGCTGACGTGGTATATGGTACGTAATCAACAATTTTCGGCCTTGCGTGTAGCTGTATTTTCGGGCTTAGGGGGTGGTTTTGGTTTTGCGTTTGGCAATTTTTTGCAAGTACTGGGGGGATTGACAGGGGTTAAGTTTAATTTCTGGAACGTCATGGAATATTCATTGGGCTTTTTTGGTGGTTTGGGTATGGCTTATGGCACACTCACCTCCGAATGGGAACGAACCGACGACCAGCAGCCTAAATCCAGGGCATGGTTCCCACTTCTGATGGCCCTACTCGTGATCCCGTACATTGTTTGGGAGCAATCGTTTAGTGTAGAACGTCTGCAAGGGATTTTTAGCAAGTTAGAGTTTGCGCCCGAAAGTCCGATTTTTAGGGGAGTACAGCTCACCGCCCTTGGACTCGTGATCCTGTTTGCGGTGGTTTGGTGGGTGTTATTTTATGTCAATAAGCCTTCTTCTACTTTGTATTCCGAAAAAAACGTTTATACGCTTTTTCTTGGCCATTGGGGACTGTATGTAGTGTTTAGTTTGTTGGTGACGGGAGCTTTTTTGAGCAGCTACCGTATTGAGCAGTATTTGTATATTCTCAACTGGGTGGTGGTAGCGGCGTTGATTCGTAAAGCGGAGGTTGGATTTACGCCTCGACCTATTTTAATGGACAAATGGGGTAAAAATTTTGCGCTCGTACTTGCTGGCATTGCTATATTAACACTGATTTTGATTAACTCTCACGGTGAGCTCAAAAACGCCCACAAACGTTTTGGCGCACCGCCACCAGTGGAGGAAGCAAAATAATTCTCTAAAAAATCAGAGCGTTGGACTTCCAACGCTTTTTTTATGCGGCCTATTTTAAAATATAATAAAACCAATTGAGGAGGTGTTAATAGGAAATAGTACCCATATCTTATCACGCCATTTTCAGAAACAAATGAAAGCCGCACATTTCCTCTTTTTGTTACTTTTTCTCTATTATCAGTCATTATCTGGTCAATCAAAAAAGGACAGTCTTACCCAAAAGAATGACGACCCAGCCTTACGAATGAAGTTTGAGTTGATGGGAAAAAGACAAGACTCCACATCCCGAAAATTAAACTACGCCGCCATTGAAGCTACGCGGCTTGACATCGAAAAACGAATTCAAGATCTCAAAGCCGTCCGAAAAAATAGTGCCATACAGGGTATCAATTGGGTAGAAAGAGGTCCAAACAATGTAGGAGGGAGGACACGTGCCCTGATGTTTGACCCCAATGACCCTATGCACAAAAAAGTGTGGGCGGGTGGTGTTACGGGTGGATTGTGGTATAACAACGACATCACAAATGCTAATTCTTCTTGGCAAAAAGTCAACGATTTTTGGGATAATATCTCGATTTCCTGCATCGTCGTAGATCCCTCTAATCCCCAAATTTTCTATGTGGGGACGGGCGAATATAACTTGGTTAGCACACCTACGTATGGCAGTGGGATTTGGAAAACAACCGATGGAGGAGCCACTTGGCAAAAATTGACAAGCACCATTCCATCGCGCTTTCCACCCGACTTCAACAATCCATTTTTGGGCGTAAAAAAAATGATGGTCAGCAGTGTGGGACATGTGTTTGTCAGTACCATCAAAGGGCTATTGAAATCTACCGACGGAGGTAATTCGTGGCAAACTGTTTTGGCTCCTAAAAGCTGTATCGGATTGAATTCACCCTGCCCAGGCAATTACACGGACGATTGCTTTGATGTAGAAATCGGCAGCGATGGCATCATTTATGCGGCTTTTGGCAGTGGTTACATTTTTCGCTCCAACAATGCAGAAGGCATTGCATGGAATGATGTGTCGCCTTCAGGACTTGGCAATTCGGGTGGACGAGCAGAACTGGCGTTGGCCTCTTCTACCAGCGGGATTAATCAAGCCATTTATGCTATTTCAGAATATGGATATTTTAAGAAATCCACTGACGCGGGTAATTCGTGGCAGGATGTACAAAGCATTGGCTATGCCCAATCATGGTATAATCTGACCTTATCCGTTCATCCGACCAATCCTAATACCGTTTATGCAGGTTTGGTGTATTTGTACAAAACCACCAATGCTGGAGCCAGTTGGAATACTACTTTGATGGGACACGCTGACCAGCACATCCTCCTGTTTCGCCCCGGAAATAACAGTGAATTTTTAGTAGGTAATGATGGCGGCGTGTATCTCCATACTGATTCCGAAGCGACGGTGAATGTGCAGGCGCGAAATACCAATTATAACATAACCCAATACTATACAGTCGCTGTAAAAAATATTACCAATGATGGCTATCTGTTGGGTGGTACGCAGGACAATGGCACCAACTACATCAATTCAAACCTAAATAGTATTGGCCAAGGCACGCAGGTGCTGTGTTGCGATGGTACCAACTGTTTTATTGACCAAAATGAGCCAGACATTCAGATTATGTCCTACCAAGGGGGAAATTTTTTCCTAAACACTGGGCAATATCTGACTACAGGTTGGAATGGTTTTATAACGCCGGCAGATTACGACGATGTCAGTAATACCCTCTATGTATTTAAAACTGGCACCTACGATGGCGGCAATAATAATACATTAACATTGGCACGAGTACGCAATGTAGGCACTTCCAACAACGGGGACAATTTAGTACTCAACACCTATAACATTCCTTTTAGCGGTTTTTACGCCCATTTTATGAAATTGGGACTTTCTCGAAACAGCATCTATATTAATGTTATCACTCCAACCTCTGGCAATCGTTTGTTTAAAATTTCCAACATCAGTCAGCCTACCAATACAATTGTAACAGACATTGACAACGGTACTTTTCCCAATGGGATTTCATGTCTGGATTTTGGTGAGAATGAAAATCAACTGATTGCCACAGTCTCTCATTATGACACCGAATCGGTGTGGTACTCAACCGACGGAGGAACTACCTGGATAAGCAAAGATAAACCCAATTATGGACTACCAAACATGCCAGTGTATTCGGGGGTGTTTAATCCGCGCAATCGAAAACAGGTGTTTTTGGCCACGGAATATGGCGTTTGGTCCACCGACGATATTACCGCCGAAAACCCAGAATGGCAATTGACCAGCCTTAATCTGGCCAGAACGCGCTGCTTCATGCTAAAAGTACGCGCTGCCGACAACATATTGACTGTAGCTACCCATGGGAGAGGTATTTTTCAGGCCAATATGCCTGACGGAGAATGTCCGCCTGATTTTGTAGTGAATGAACCCATTACTTCCACTTTTGAAAAGCAATATAAGGCAGCCAATTCCATAAAAGGGGAAAGCTCAATTGGCAACAGTTCCAAGGTGACTTTTAAAGCAGGCCAATCCATTGAACTGACATCTGGGTTTGAATCCAAACTGGGCAGTGTGTTTTATGCCTACATCGCGGGCTGTAACGAAAATAGCGCCAGCGCTGTTTTTAACGGCAAAGTTGACATTACTTATGACTTATTACATGCTGCCTCGGTGAGTTTGGAGGTCTATAACCTGCAAAACAAAAAAGTGGCAACACTCGTCAAAAATCAAAAACAAAACATCGGTTTTCATAAAATTACGTGGGAAACGAAGGACATTCCTGAGGGCGATTATCTCTATATTCTGAACGTAGATAATCTGAAAAGAACGGGGAGAATCAGTTTAGATAAAAAGAAAAGGAAATTCTGAAAATTTACAGTTGATATAAGCGTCGATTTTTTTAACGCTGCTATTATGTCTTAAATAGCTCATAAACATAAAGATAGTATCATTTGTAAATCAAAAAAGAGACCGCTGCGGTACTTAGTAACATCTGAAAGAGGGGGGGCATGAATTTAACGCAACGGCATTGATGCGACAAATTAGGATTGAAATTCCCTGACTTGAGATGCGAGCATCCTGAGTCAGGGAATAAGTACGATGTTGTCAAGGGCGACTATGCCAAGGGTTAAATAATCCATTCGGGTCGCGTTGGGCGCGTACTTCGTCGAGGCGTTTTAGATTATCCGACGCCACAAAAGGCGCCATCCGCTGGTGAAGCCCTTCGTCGGCCAACTGAATCCCTGTTGACAAGTGATTGGCTTTCTCCATCCATCCTTTGGCCCAACTGCCGTAGTTCGGGATGTCTTTTGCGTCTTTCCAAGTACCGTACAAGGCAATATAAATGTTATCTTCCAACGAATACGCCATGTCTTGGAGGCGCTTTGGCGGGTACCAGTTAAGCCAAAGCATGTGCGAAGGTGCAGGTGGTAAGGTTTCAACCATGCCTTTCAAATAAGGCATTAGCTCGTCGATGGAGGCTTTGGTCCACATATTATCGACTCCCCAGTGGTGATCGTCGGGGTAATGCGTCATCACAAAACGATACATCGACGACATATTTGCTTTCAAATAAGGCGTTTTGAAAAATGCTTTTTGCTTAATGGGACTATTCAACATAAACGCCTTGGCCTCTTCGAGTTCGTCTTTGGTATCGGCAAAAATAGGCGCAACAGCCTCTATACCTGGCCCCAAAAACTTCAAAACTTTACGGCTTGTGAGCAACTGAAATTCGACGGCATCAGGCACGCTTGGCCCTACTTCGTGCGCCCATCGAAACACATCTTCAAGGTGCTGAATATCAAAAACGTGGGTTATAGAACCGCAATAAGCAGGCTTCTTAAAAAGCCGTAAATGAAACGCCACCACTACGCCAAAAAATCCCCCGCCTGAACCCCGCGCCGCCCAATAAATATCCGAATTGTGGTGTTCGTTGGCATGAATGTAATCGCCATTGGCCGTCACCACATCAATTCCAATGACATTTTCACAGGCCATACCCAATTTTCGACCGTTCCATCCAAAGCCTCCTTGAAGCAGATAACCGCCTACGCATACGCCTTTGCAATGTCCCGCAGGAAAAAACAAGTCCAGGTCAAACAAAGCAGTCAGCAATGTACTGCCTCCTACCCCCGGCCCTACTTTGGCCGTCATTGCCTC
>JBDHXS010000050.1:0-17119 GCA_039810845.1 Runella sp.
GTGGGTAAATAAAGCGATCTGCGATTCAGATGAACCGGTATCGCTTTCTGACTTGCCATATTTTTTGAACAAGTCTTTTTTTACTTCCGATGTTAAATACATGATTGTAACCTCAGATTAAAATGTGAATGATATAAATAAAAAACGGCTGCAAAAGTACAACTTTTTTCTGCAAAAACTACTCGTATTGGTCAAAAAAATTGGATTTTTCTACTTTTGAGTTCAGTTTGAAGCAATTTATTTCAATTTTCGGTTGTTGAAAATGCTCTGCCTCTGTATTCAGGGGGATCAACATCAATAAATGGTCTCTTTGTGATGAAAGTCAAGTCAGCCAAAAGTAAACGACAGGTAGAAATTCGGATGGTTTTCCAAACCTTTTTCCAGCACAGTTCGTTCTGCTTATGTTCTGTTACCTGCTGAAAAGTGTTAAGCAAATGGCGGATAACAGTTCAACTTGATAACAGATATTTTACCTCCATGGAAAAAATCGAAAAAATACGAAAAACATACGTCGAATATGTCCTCGACAATGGCAAAGCCCCTGCTTCTTTTTACGCATTTGCCAAAAAACTCAAAATGCCCGAAGCTGAATTGTACGAATTTTACACTTCGTTTGAAGCCATTGAGATGGATTTATGGAAATCTTTTTTTGAACAAGCTCGTGTCAACATCGAAAATGACCCTACCTACATGGGTTATTCAGTCCGCGAAAAATTATTGGCATTTTATTATACGTGGGTGGAAGTATTGAAGTCAAATCGCAGTTTTGTAACGTACAGTTATCGCAAATTGCCACAGCCTATTGCTGCCAAAAATCCACAAGAAATACGTCTTTTCAAAGAAACGTTTCTCACTTTTGCCCACGATTTGTTGTATGAAGGCCGCGAAAGCCGCGAAATTGTACCCCGTCCTTATTTATCCAACCGTTATCCTGATGCACTTTGGCTCAATACGCTGTATATTTTAGACTTTTGGGTCAAAGACACAAGTCGCAATTTTGAATTGACCGACACCGCCATCGAAAAGACTGTCAATACAGGTTTTGATCTTATGGGTCGTTCTATTGTTGACACCGTAGTTGATTTAGCAAAATTTGTGTATCAAAATAAATAAAAGCCGGAGCGAGGAGTGAGAAGTCAGGAGGGCTCAAAATTCTGACTTCTCACTCCTCGCTCCTGACTTCTCACTTCTGACGAATGAAATCTCAAGATAAAATCCCCACCTCCAAAGTAGCTCGTGCTACGCAGTTTTTGAAAACAGGAGCCAAAATCGGTGGCAATTACCTGAAATACAACGTCAAAAAAATTATTGACCCCAGCACTACCCGCGACGAACTCCACCAAGACAACGCTACCGATGTGTATGCGTCATTGAGTGAACTGAAAGGTTCGGCTCTCAAAGTAGCACAGATGTTGAGCATGGACAGGAGTGTATTGCCACGCGCCTATGTGGACAAATTTCAGATGTCGCAGTATTCTGCACCTCCTCTTTCGGGGCCATTGGTCGTCAAAACTTTTCGGGGTTATTTTGGCAAAGCCCCCTATGAATTATTCGATAAGTTTGACATCAACGCGGCCAATGCTGCCTCTATTGGGCAAGTACATGAAGCGTGGAAAGACGGCGAAAAAATGGCGGTCAAAGTTCAATACCCTGGCGTAGCCGATAGCATCAGTTCTGACCTTAAAATGGTAAAACCCATGGCAGTAACGCTGTTTGGGTTGAATGAAAAAGACGTAGAACGCTACACCGAAGAGGTAGAAACAAAACTCCTTGAAGAGACAGACTACGACCTCGAACTCCGTCGTTCTATTGAAATTTCGGAAGCGTGTAAGCACATCAAAGGGCTGATTTTCCCCAAATACTATCCAAAATTATCGGCAAAACGAGTGTTAACGATGGATTGGTTGGACGGATTGCACCTAAAAGATTTTTTGCAAACCAATCCTTCTCAAAAAGTTCGCAATCAAATCGGGCAGTTGCTTTGGGATTTTTATGATCATCAAGTACATCATTTACGACAAGTACACGCCGACCCACATCCTGGCAATTTTCTAATGCGTGCCGATGGTACAATGGGCGTGATTGATTTTGGCTGCGTAAAAGTCATTCCAGATTACTTCTACGAAAATTATTTCACACTCATCAATCCTGACACGATTGACGATGAGGCTTTGATTGAAAAGATTTTCTATAACCTTGAATTTTTGGTCAAAGAAGACGCTCCTCGCGAAAAAGCCCTCTTTTCTGACTTATTTAAGCAAATGATTGTGATGCTTGGGAAACCGTTTGCAGCAGACGAATTTGACTTTGGCGACCATACCTACTTTGATTCGGTCTATGCCTTTGCTGACGAATTGGCTAAAGTAGAGGAAATCCGTAACTCAAAAGTAGCACGTGGTTCAAAAGACGGCCTTTATATCAATCGTACTTACTTTGGGTTATATTCAATGCTCAATGAACTGGGAGCAAAAGTACGAACCACTCGTCCCGATTGGCTACGGAGCCGAAAAGCATTGGCAACCGCCTAAACACAGGCCGCTTTCTGACCTATGTCCTGTTTTTGAGCGCTAACGTCTTGAACGTAAACTCTCAAAAACAGGATAAGTAGCCGCGTCAGGTGTCATCAGCCCCAACTCTCCTACGGTGCGAAAAATCGTAACCGATACTGCATTTGTTTGGGATAAATACGCCAAAACTTGACGCGTCCATGCTGCGCCAAATTCCGTTTTTTGGCGACTATCAGCCTGTTTTTCAACGGGTACTATAAAATCCACAGAATTCGTTGCATAGGGATTGGCCCGCTTCCGAAGCGAAATAAAAGACACATGCACAGGTTTTTGGTATAGTTTTTCGGCACTTTCTACTTGGTAAAGTAGCGTTTCGGTGTTTTCCATCAACGACAAATCATCAAACGCGTGTACTTGTGGATGATACGAAAAAGTGATAAAATCGCCTTCGCCTACATCGAAACGATTGCGATTGAGTTCTGTAAAGTTATAATTAGTCCCCACACCTATTTTTACTTTAGGAAGCTGTAATTTTAACGATGGAATAAGATTTATTAACGCTTGTGGTGTTGCCAAAGTTTGACTTGAAAACAAAAATAAACTACTGATTTCCAGCTTATTTTGTTGGCATACCCCTACAAAATCAGCCAGTTTTTCTTCGTAATGATTCTCTAACGACAGCGCTATTTCAAGGGGTAAGTTGAGCGCAGCCGCATTTTCACAATCAGTGGAAAAATCTGTTATCCAATTGGTGGAAGATGGATTTATATCTATTCTATAATGATTCAGATTCAACGACTTTAATAATGTAATGGCCTTATCTGACAGCATTTTAGTTTCTACTGACGCTGCAATACCTAACGAAATAGCTTTAGAAGCCACATCATCTGATTTCTTATTTTCAAGTCTCTGAGTTGGGGTTGAAGTCAGTGGTGGATGCAAAGTAACGCGTTGCCAAACAGTATCTCCTTTTTGAAGCTGAACGGGAAACGGCAAAGACAATGGTGTACAAAATGTTTTATAAGAAGCATCTCCCCAATTACGCTGGTCTTCGGTTTGAAAAATATCTCCTTCAAAATCAAGTTGATACGACACACCGTGAGCTGCTCGCCAACGCATCGTACGAATGTTTAAGAAAGGATCTTCGGCAGCAATGTAGCGCGGGAAATACGTATTTGTGTTTGAATTGTCTGCGTGAAAAATCGTTACAGGCTGCTCGGCTACTCCTTTTATCGGATGAAGAATGCAGAAACCCGCCCGGTTTTTACGAACGGCTTCCAAAGCCTCCCCCTGAATTTCAAATGTAATTCTTCCGTCTTTTTCTCCCTCTATCTTTACCTTCCAAGCAAAAATGGGCTCGTTGGCTTCATTTACGTTGAAACAATCGTAAGAAATCAAAAAATGACCTCCTTGATTATCAATTACCTCATTTTCAATTTTTCTGTCAAACGTTCCCCAATTATGGTCACGTAAGGCAAAGTAAATCATCCGCACTACCTCCGTAGTGTCTTGTTTGATTTGACGAAGAAAACCTTTTTCGTAAAGAATATGAAAAGAACCTGCTTGTAGATACATCGCCCAATTTATCCTAAATTAACGTTCAAACCTTCAAAAATACACTTTTTAAGGTTAATATAACCTATTACTTTTTCAAGAACTTGCTGTACTGGCTCAACAACTTTTAGGGATTCTTGGCATTTCTATTTCTAAAAATTGTACTATTCCAATTCACTATTTGTTCGATTATTGTATTATTCCGAACTTTGTACTACATTCATCAAATAGTTACGACCATGAACGCTATCAATTTTGAACACATATTAGCTTATTTTGAAGTAGCTCAGAGCAAAAATCTTTTCCGTCGCCTTGTCGCATTACTACTTCGTCAACAAACTGCATTTGAAACCATCGCCCGCGCTGGGCAGCCTTTTGGAGGAAGGGTATTTTAAACACCCTCATGGAAAGCCTATTTTGTACAATCCTTATAGATTTAGGTACTCTTTTCCTCCCAAATTTGGCATAAATTCACAATCACCTCAACGGCTTTGTGCATATCTTGTACCGAAACCCATTCGAGTTTGGAGTGAAAAGCGTGTTCACCCGCAAAAATATTAGGGCAAGGTAATCCCATAAATGACAAACGGGAGCCGTCGGTACCACCACGAATACTACGGCGTAAGGGAGTAAGGCCGCTACGTTGGATAGCCTCCAAAGCGTATTCACTCACTTGAGGGTGTTGATTGAGTACTTCTTTCATGTTTCGATATTGCTCAATTACTTCAAAATCGGCCCGAGAATGAGGGTATTTTTCGAGTGTTTTCCCCAAAATTCCTCTTAAATAATCCTCTTTCTCGTGCAAACCTGCTTCGGTAAAGTCGCGGATGATAAATCCAAGCGTTACTTTCTCCTGAATTCCTTCGATGTTGGTGGGGTGAATAAACCCTTCCTTCTCTTCGGTGGTTTCGGGAGAAAGGCTGTCTTTAGGTAAAGTAGCCAATACGTCAGCCGCGATTTTGAGGGCATTTTCGAGTTTTCCCTTGGCAAAACCTGGGTGTGTGCTTACGCCATAAATCGTAATTTTGACCGCGTCGGCACTAAAAGTCTCATCTTCCAGTGTTCCAAGGCTCTCGCCATCAATGGTATAACCGAAATCAGCGCCCAATTTTTCTAAGTCCACTTTGGCGGTTCCACGTCCTATTTCTTCGTCAGGAGTAAAAAGGATTTTGATGACCCCATGTTTGATTTCAGGATGATTTATCAAATAATACGCTGCATCCATGATTTCGGCTACGCCCGCTTTGTTATCGGCACCCAATAACGTCGTTCCGCTTGCTGTCACGATATCGTTACCGATTTGAGCCTGCAAATCAGGATGTTCACTCACCCGAAGCACTTGCGTAACGTCGTCGGGCAGGATAATATCAGCCCCGTCCCAACGGGAATGCACTATCGGCTTTACCCCTTTTCCCGAACAATCGGGGGACGTATCTACATGCGAACAAAAGCAGATAACGGGGACATTGAATTTATCTGTATTGGCTGGAAGAGTAGCATAAACGTAGCCATATTCATCCAAATGTGCATTCATAATGCCCATTTCAAAAAGTTCAGTGACCAACAATCGGCTCAAATCTTTCTGCTTTTCAGTAGATGGCTGAGTAGAAGAAATGGGGTCAGACTGTGTATCAATTTGAACATATCGTAAAAACCGTTCAAGAACTGTGGATGCCATAAAAAATAAATTTAAAAATTAGCTAAATATAAGTCAAAGTATTATAGTTTTTTCATCAACTCCCAATCTCCTACAGCTTTCAAATAAAGAAAATCCAGTAACAGGCCATTGACGTTATTGATGAGGCGTTGTCCTTCCACAAACGGCAACACGCAAGTCACAATCCGCTCATGTTCAGAGGCTTCTCCCATAAATTGATCATCGTACGCCATTATTTTTTCTTTGGGAAGCTCTATTTCGCAGTAGAAATAATACATGGCTTCGTCGCTTGTGCCAGAAGAGGGATAAGTTGGAATATCCAACAATTTAATCAATTGATTTTTACCCACTTCAATACCCGTTTCTTCCCATACCTCTTTGGCTCCTACTTTGTAAGCATCTGATTCACTATCCAACATCCCCGCAGGGTGTTCGTAGGTCATGGAGCCGTCACAAATGCGACGTTGTTTCACCAGCAACAGGTACTTCTCTTTTGTGAGTTCATCAATCAAGCATACCAATACGCACAGCACTTCGCCCTTCATAAAACAAATGGGTGGAATTTTGTTGCCTTCGGGCGTAGTAGCATCCAGCATGAGCAACGCAAAAAGCGCCTCCCCTTTGCTATTATGGCGCGTATATTTTTCCTCTACGTGGTGAATTTCGATGCCATTTTCTAACAAACGACGTTTCCAAAGATTAAATTTGTGGGAATCAAAGATGTTTTCTTCCATTGCTCAATTTTTAACGCAAAATACGCAAAGATGGAACTCACCATTAGTACCCCTGCCATTTTATTCTCAACTGTTTCGTTGATGATGATTGCTTTCACCAATCGTTACTTGGCTATTGCCAGTTTGATTCGGGAATTACACGATAAGTTTCGCCAAAACCCTGATTCCAACTATGTAGATCAGATAAAACACTTACATCGGCGTGTGCATATCATCCGAAATATTCAGTTTATCATCGTGACGAGTCTGCTGTTGAGCGCAATTTCGATGCTTTTCATCTATTTACAGTATCAATCCGCAGCAAAAGCGTTATTTTTCATCGCATTATTGTTACAAATCGCCGCATTGACCTTGTCCATCTGGGAAATCACCATTTCTATTCATGCCCTCAAAATTGAACTTAGCGACATGGAAGAGCAACTCGGAAAAGGCTCTGGCTTCTTTGGACGCTTTAGAGTAGAAGAGTAAAAGCAACTAAATCAATCACTTCAAAACAACTAAACCTAAATGAGCAACCGATTACTGTATGTACTGTGTCTGAGCGGATTATCCGCTTTCGCTCAAGACAACACGGGCTACCAAGTTCCCCCCAAGCCCTTAGCCGATTTGGTCACTGCCCCTCCTACTCCTACTGTCAGCGTGGATAGCAAAGGTAAATGGATGTTGATTTCGGAAAGAAACACCGCAACTACTACGATTGCCGAACTCTCTCAACCCGAACTTAGGATTGCCGGCTTGCGCATCAACCCCGCTACCAACGGGCCAAGTCGTGCGGTGTATGTCAACAATCTTAAACTACGTCAGGTATCAGCCAATGCAGCCGATGTACAGATAACAGGCTTACCAACCAACCCACAACTTTCTTATATTCAATGGTCGCCCGATGACAGCAAAATTGCATTTACGAATACGACCGACACAAAAATTGAACTGTATGTAGCCGACATTGCCACTGCTGTTGCGAGCAAAGTGAGCGATGTAGCACTAAATGCCGCACTGGGAATTCCCTATCAATGGGTTTCTGACAGTAAATCGTTTATAGTCAGAGGAATTCCTGCCGAACGAGGCCCAGCCCCAGAAATAAGTCGCGTGCCTTCTGGCCCCACGGTTCAGGAAAACTTGGGAACCAAAGCCCAAGCTGCCACCTACCAAGACTTGCTCAAAAGCCCTTCGGACGAAAAGCAGTTTGAATATTATGCAACGGCCCAAACAATGAAAATAGGACTCGATGGTGCTGTCCAAAAAATCGGTAATATGGGACTCATAGCCACTGCTGCTCCTTCGCCTGACGGCAAATATGTATTGTTGGAAACCATTCATCGCCCTTTTTCTTATTTGGTAACCGTTAATCGTTTTCCTTCTAAAATGGACATTTTTGATGTAAATGGTACATTGGTTAAAACCCTCACTGATGTTCCCTTGCAAGAAAATGTACCTTGGGGGCAAGACGCAGCACCTTCCGGACAGCGTAATCACAACTGGCGCAATGATGCTCCTGCTACGGTCTATTGGGTAGAAGCTAAAGACGGCGGCGACCCAAAACGCAAAGTAGCCATTCGTGATGTAGTTTATACCTTAGATGCTCCTTTCAGCAGCGAGCCCAAAGAAATTTATTCAGCCGCCAACCGTTTTGGGGGTATAACGTGGGGGAATGACCAAATCGCCTTATTTTCAGAACGTTGGAACGCTACACGCAAAATCATCACCAAGTTGGTCAATCCAAGCAATCCTGCTAATCCTACAGTCTTATTTGATCGTTCCTCAGAAGACCGCTACAATAATCCTGGTTCTCCCGAATTAAAGAAAAACGCTTACGGAGAATACGTGTTGGATATTACGCCTACCAACGAAGTTTATCTAACTGGTCAAGGAGCATCGCCCGAAGGCGACCGTCCTTTTGTGGATGTATTTAATCTCACTACGAAGCAGTCAACGCGGTTGTTTCGTTCAGAAGCCCCCTATTTTGAACGCCCTATCGGTATTCTAAATGCCGAAAAAGGATTAATTCTTACCTCTCGCGAATCGCAGGAAGAACAACCCAACTATTTTATTCGGAATTTGAAGCCTGCTCCCAAAAAAGGCAAAAAACCTGCTGAACCTGCCTTGACACAAGTCACCTTTTTCCCGCATCCCTACCCGCAATTTAAAGGAATTCAAAAGCAACAATTACGCTACAAACGTCCTGACGGAGTGGATTTGACCGCCATGTTATTGTTGCCTCCAGGTTATAAAAAAGAAGATGGACCACTGCCAACTTTTTTGTGGGCCTATCCAGCCGAGTTTAAAAATGCCGCCGCTGCTGGACAAGTTAACGGCTCACCTTATCAGTTCAATCGTATCAGCTACTGGAGTGGTGCCGCTTTTGTAACCATGGGCTATGCTGTGTTGGAAAATGCGTCTATCCCTATCGTGGGAGAAGGCGACAAAGAGCCAAACGATACTTATGTAGAACAATTGGTAGCAAGTGCCAAAGCGGCCATTGATGAAGGTGTTCGCCTTGGGGTAGTAGATGCCAATCGCGTAGGCGTGGGCGGCCACTCTTACGGGGCTTTTATGACTGCCAATTTATTGTCACACAGCAATTTATTCAAAGCAGGTATTGCCCGTTCGGGAGCATACAACCGTACATTAACGCCATTTGGGTTCCAAAATGAGCAGCGTACTTACTGGCAAGCACCTGAGGTATATAATAAAATGTCACCATTTATGAATGTGGATAAAGTAAAAACACCACTCCTGATGACCCACGGCGAAGCTGATAACAACACTGGCACATTCCCTATTCAATCGGAACGCTACTACAATGCCCTCAAAGGTATGGGAGCTACGGCCAAGTTGGTATTTTTACCTTACGAAAGCCACGGATACACCGCCAAAGAGTCACTTTTACACATGTTGTTTGAGATGAATGGCTGGCTCGACAAATACGTCAAAAATGCTCCTGCCACTCGCCCTGTTCCCAAGACAGGCCAAATGTCAGGAGAGAAATAATGTACCTTACTGATGATACAAAAAAAGTCGGTCTTGTGTGACCGACTTTTTTTGTATCCTACAATTTAATTTTCTAATCATTATCCTCGTCAGTACAGCTAAGACGCTTCTGCGTAGTCTTTCTGGTAATCTTAACAAGCTTGGTAGCTTTGGTAAGCTTCTTTATCAAACCCATTTTTCGCCTTGCCACTTTTACCACTTGGCCATCGGTAAGAACGATAGATTTATTAGGCGAATCAAACTTTTCGGCAAACTGCCAGTTGATAACACAGTTTTTGTGAACACGCACAAACCCTGCCGGTAAGTGAGGTTCATATACACCAATCGTTTTTGAGGTAAGGTATTGCTCCCCGTTGGTGAGAAAAAAAACGGTATAGTTACCCTCACCCTCCAGACGCAATACCTCCGCCCATACAAAAGGAAAGATGTGGTTATAGCCGTAATATAATGCTGGAATGACCATAATGTGCAGAATTTTAATTATAGTTATAGCAAGGCAACAAGTCTTTGAAAACCAGTGCTACCAATTGTAAATAATAACTGCGAGTGAGAGTTTAAATACAGCAGCGGCTGCAATATAAAGAATAAGAAAACATATCAATAGGAGAACCTTCTGGATAAACAACTCCCTTTGTAAAGTTCTCCTATTGTAACCACTTTATTTATCAGTTGAAGCTACTTTTGCTTTATCAGAATTTACATCGAATTGTTTTTTCATGGAAGCCACTTCGGAAGACAAGGCACTCATATTCTGATTCAATTGGTCAATGATTTGTTGTTGTTCTTTGATGGCATTGATCAAGACAGGCACTAATTCTGCATAACTCATACCCAATCGCTGTTCCCCAACAGATCCATCAGATTTTAACCCATTCACAACTTCGGGAATAATAGTTGCTACTTCTTGCGCAATTAACCCCACTTTTTGCCCTTTTTCTGGATTAGATTTCCAAGTATATCTCACGGGCGTAAGCTTCATAACATCTTTCAATCCATAATTCAGAGATTTAATATTCTCTTTTTCTCTTCTGTCAGATGTTTGGATTACCCCATTGGTTGCATATACATCATCCCATCGAAAAGAGGCGGACCCCAAATCATTTACATTGTCAAGGCCAGGAAGAAAACCAGTAGTGGTCATTTGGTATTCCAAGACAGTAGTTGCAAAATCATCTGATGATACTCTGAAATCTATATCACCGGCACTATTTGCTACCCTCCAATCTCTTGAACCTGCTCCTGTTCTGAATAATTCTAAACCAACGTCATTACCACCCGATGATCCATCTGTAATTCTAACATAAGCTGCACCAGAACTACTAACTTCGAGCGCTCTATCAGGGCTTGTAGTGCCAACACCCACATTCCCTGCACTTGTAATTGTCATTCGTGTATTATTCCCCCCCGTGCGTAATGATAAATTACTACTTCCATCATAAAGAATTCCACCACTAAAATTATTTGAAGGTTTCCCAAACAAAACACCTGTAAAACTTCCTTCTGGTGAACCTAACTGTAAATAGGCGTTCGTACCATTTTCAACAAAAAGAGGAGCTAAAGAAGTAGGAGTAACCCCTGAAGATCCATTAAATACATGTAAGTTTCTTGCTGGAGAAGTAGTTCCGATTCCTACAAAACCAGTCTCATCAATAGTCATACGTACAGATGCTGAAGTAGTATTGTTGGCAGTAGTGGCAAAACGAAGACTTGTGCCGTTGTTGGTCGTATTCCAAGGTTGAGTAGTTCGCATGGACATATAGGCTCTAATAGACGAATAACTACTGCCATTATAACCTGCCCCTCCGAAAAAAGCTAAATCAACGCCAGAAGCGGTAGCTGAGGGGGCAGCATCACTTGATCCACTTGTACGGCGCCCAATAAATTCTGGCGTATTTGAATGCTTCGTAATCACAATTTCATTATTGGTAGGCGTAATGAGCACGCTCTGCCCAAAGACAAAAGCCGAACTTAACACAAAAGACAATAAAAGAGAAACCTTTTTCATGAGATTATAAGTTTATAAGGTGATACATTTGATTACCTGAGTAATAGCCAAAGTTCAGCATTTGCGCAGTATCACACAATCGTATAAAAGGAGGAGGCTGTAAACAGGCCAAAGCCCTATACAAGGCTATCGCGTAGGGCTTTAGCCACCGCCTCTACATTGGAGTTTACGTGGAGTTTTTCGTAAATACTTTTAAGATGAGTCCGTACGGTGGTGATGCCAATTTGTAATTCGGCCGCAATGAGTTTATAGCTCAATCCGCGCGTCAGTCCTTTCAATACCTCTTTTTCTTTGGGGGTCAAATGATAGGCAATCTGGGTTTTCCCGAAAAAATGCTGCATAATTTTCCGAACCACCGAAGCCGTCATGGGTACTCCTCCATCGGTTACCTCTTTGAGTGCTTCTAAGATTTGATATGGAGGTGTTTTTTTCAATAAATAACCATTTGCCCCCGCTTGCATGGCCTTAAAAATGCCCTCTTCGCATTCTAAGGCTGTCAGTACAATAATCGGCAGTTCTGGAAAATACGCTTTAATACACCTGATAAATCCAAATCCATCTATTTCTACCATTTCAATGTCTATCAGTACCACATCAGGGCGGCACTGTACTAACTGTTCAAGCATCCCTACAGGTCGCTCAAACGTACCGATTGACTGAAATCCTGGACTGAAATTTAAGAAGTGACATAGTCCTTGACGAAACTCGTGGTCAGTATCTAATACTGCGACTTTTGTTGGTTTTATTTCGGTCATTTGTCTATATGGGGTAGAGTGAAGGTATCTGACAAATATAGATAGCATCAGCTGAAATATATTGACCGTTAAATAACTACCATAACCGTTTACTCAATTTATTCTCCCTCAAAAAGAGGAGATTTAAACCCTAAAAAAATTAAATCTTAGAAAGCTAAAAGCCTAAGAATTGATTTTACGGTCTGTATCCTATGTGATTTAGCAAATTTTCAGAAACGGAACTAACCAGTTATCAAATTAAGTTACCTTTTCGTCACACTACATTATCTCTAAAATGACGGCATTAGACATTGTAAAACAGTATTACTCCCACTTTAATCAAAAAAATTGGAAAGGAATGTTAGACTTGCTCCATCCCCAAGTTCGGCATGAGCCTAACCAAGGCGACGTCAGAATCGGAAATGAAAAATTTACCGAATTCATGCAAAAAATGGACGAAGCCTATGAAGAAACTTTAACAGATATGATTTTCTTCAGTTCGTCAGATGATACACGCATCGCAGCTGAATTTGTAGTCAATGGAGTCTATAAAAAAGCCGAAGAAGGTCTTCCTCCTGCTCACGGACAAAAATATGTGTTGCCCGCAGGGGCATTTTTGGAAGTGAAAGAAGGAAAAATTACTCGGGTTACTACTTATTATAATTTACCTCTTTGGATTAAATTAGTGTCTTAATAACCAGGTCAGACGACAGTCAGACCACGAATCGAAAATCATATTCGGTCTGACCCGAATACCTAAAAAATGCAACCTACCCTTTCATTTGTTACCAAACGCGGCCCAGAGATTTCTTCTGTTTTTGAAGACTTAGGAAAATTGCGTATCGCTGTTTTTTGCGATTATCCGTATCTGTACGAAGGTACCCTCGAACACGAGAAGGAATACCTACAAACATACGTAAATTCAGAACGTTCGTTTTTGTTTGCTGTCTATGACGGAGCCACAATGGTCGGAGCAACTACCTGTATCCCGCTCACTGACGAAACTGCTGAGGTACGCCAACCTTTTGAAGAAGCAGGATTTGACATTAATTCCATTTTTTATTTTGGTGAAAGTATTTTGCTTCCTGCTTACCGTGGAATAGGGCTTGGTCACCGTTTTTTTGATGAGCGCGAAGCCCATGCCCGCAGTTTCAACACTTATACCAATACCTGTTTTTGCGCCGTATTACGCGACGAACACCATCCTGCCCAACCTCAAAACTACCGCCCGAATGATGCCTTTTGGACAAAAAGAGGATATCAAAAAGAAGTAATGCTACAAAGTACATTTGAATGGCTGGATATTGGACAAACACAACCAACTACCAAGCAGATGGTTTACTGGATTAAAAAATTACAACATTCGTAGCAAATGAACGTAACCATCGCCTCGGCGCAATATCCTATCACCGAACATGCTGATTTTGACGCTTGGCGACACCACACCGAACGATGGGTAGCTGGCGCGGCCCAACAACAAGCCCAACTGTTACTTTTTCCTGAATATGGCTCCATGGAACTGGTCAGTATCTTCCCTGAGAAAATACGCCAGCATATACGTCAACAGGTGAATGAGCTGGATTCGTTAAAAAGTGATTTTTGCGACATATTTGCAAGCTTGGCTCGTCAGTATCAACTCATTATCGTAGCACCAAGTTTGCCAATTGTAGAACAAGGAAAAAAGCACAATCGCACCTTTGTATTTTCTCCCAAAGGTTTGGTAGGCTACCAAGACAAATTCTTTATGACTCGCTTTGAAGACGAAGAATGGGGTATTCAATCTGCTCCAAAGGTGCTTACACTTTTTGAGGCAGATTGGGGAAGCTTTGGCATTCAGATTTGCTATGATGTAGAGTTTGGGTTGGGTTCACAACTACTTTGTTCGGCGGGTGCATCATTAATTCTCGCTCCCAGTTGCACAGAAACTATTCGTGGTGCTACTCGCGTGCACGTGGGGGCTCGCGCAAGGGCCTTGGAAAATCAAGCGTACATTGCTGTTTCACAGACGGTTGGTAATGCCGCATGGTCGCCTGCGGTGGACATCAACTATGGCTACGTAGGTTTCTATAGCACTCCCGACAAAAATCTCCCTGAAGACGGCATCATCAGTACTATGACTCCCCAACAGGAAGGTTGGCTGATTGAAACACTCGATTTTTCAAAAATTGAAGCCGTCAGGAATGATGGACAAGTATTTAATTTTAAAGACCATAAGCGACTGCAAACGAATTTTTTGCAAGAAACAGTAACTATTGTAAAAAAAGAGACTTAGGGTTTTCTGTTTCACAAGCAGACCTTTAAATAAATACTCTCATTCATCGAAATAGGAGCCATAAAATGTTATTAGCTTTGGCTTTAGATCAATCAAGTATTCTAATAGCCAACGCTTTATGAAACGCAGAACTTTCCTCGGTTTAGGTGCTGCTGCTGGTGCAACCACTCTTGTTACCGAAAAATCTTTTTCACAAGCCATTCGTACCAAACCCGCCCGAATACTTGTATTGGGGGCAGGATTTGCGGGATTGTCGGCTGCTTTAAAACTTCACGATGCGAAGATGGATTTTGTCGTACTCGAATCGCGTAACCGCGTAGGAGGGCGAGTCTTTACGCACATACTCGACGATGCCCGCGACCTACGCGTAGAGCTTGGCGCAGAGTGGGTAGGCAAATCGCACGAAGAAGTGCAAAAACTCTGCAAACGCTTTGATATTGAACTCCTTAACAATCAGTTTGAAACCGATTTGCTTTTTCGCGGCAGCTACCAACCCAGCGACCAATGGGAATTTACGGAAGAATGGAAAAAACGTTTTGAAGAAATTATAAAAGGTTTTAAACAACTATCTGACGCCCAACAACGCGAACTCGACCGAATGGATTGGTGGCGTTTCTTGGTCAATAACGGCATTCCAGAAAACGATTTATTCTTACGCGAACTCTTGGATAGCACCGATTTTGGCGAAAGCATCCGCCATGTGTCTGGGTTCTCGGCGCTATCGGAATACGCCGAATCGAGCAAGAAAAATGAGATGGATTTCAAGATGAAAGGAGGCAACGGCACCTTAGCCCGAAAAATCATGGAATACATTGGCCCCGATAAAGTAAAACTCGGCTACCACGTCGAAGCCATTGAACAGAAAAACGGTAAAGTAAAGGTCACTTGCACCAACGGTGAGGTTTTTGAAGCCGACCGCCTTATCTGCACGATTCCAACCTTCTCGTTGGCCAAAATCAAATTTTCGCCAGCTCTGCCCAAAGAAAAAATAGATGCAATCAATGCCTTACAATACGCACGTATCAACAAACACGCTGTGCTGTTTAGCGAGCGTTTTTGGGGGCGAGAAGATTTTGACCTTATCACCGACACATCGGCACATTATTTTTACCACGCCACCAAAAACCAGCCCTCCAAATTTGGGGCGCTTATTTCGTACAGTATTGGTGAAAAAGCTGATGTATTTGGCTGGAATGATGACCACTTGCGCAAACAAATCGTTTTAGATAGTCTCCGCCCTATTGCCCGCGCTGAAGATTTTTTTCAGAAAGAAGTCAATTATTACTGGGGTACCGATCGCTATTCCAAAGGCAGCTATGCCGTTTATGGGAAAGGACAGTGGTTTGGTGTGAGACCCATTTTAGCAGCCAAATTTATTAATATTCACTTCGCAGGCGAACACGTCGCCGATTGGCAAGGCTTCATGGAAGGCGCCGTAGCCACAGGTGCAGAAGCCGTCGAAGCGGCGCTGGCATGAATCTCTTTTGTCCTGGCAACAAAAAAACATCTCTTTTTATGCTATAAATAAACAAACGTTCATTTATATTTGTAATTAAAATGAGAACACGCGACGAAAATAAGGAGCAACTTGTCCAGCAAAAAGCATTAGAATTGCTTGTCAATCAAGGATTTGAAGGGTTTAGTATGCAAAAATTGGCGAAAGCCGCAAAGGTTTCACCCGCTACACTATACATTTATTACAAAGACAAAGAAGATCTTATTACAAGCATCGGTATCGAAATCGGTAAAAAATTTAGCAATCATATTTTGAAGGATTTTGACCCTCTCCTACCTTTTGCAGACGGCTTACGTATTCAGTGGCGAAATAGAACTCAATATGCCCTTGAAAATAAACTGGAAACAGAATTTTATGAGCAAATACGCAGTTCTTCTTTTAGAGACAAAGTGATTGAAAGTTTTGTAGGAGACTTCAAAACAGCCATGAGGCAATTTGTAAAAAATGCGATTAAGCGTGGAGAACTTACCCCCATGCCTATTGAAGTTTTTTGGTCGGTAGCGTATGCCCCCCTGTATAATTTGATTCGGTTTCATCACGAAGGCCAAAGTATTGGAGGAAAGCCTTTTGTACTTTCCGAAGAAACCATGAATCAAACCCTTGAATTGGTCTTGAAAGCATTAAAGCCTTCAAAATAACATGAAAACCCATCCCCCGAAACAGCCATGAATATTGCACAGCAACGACTTAGCAATCAGCGAATTATTGGCACAAACTTCACTAAGCCTCAGGAGGTAGTTGCTCATTTGGGAGCCATGCAAGCTCAAGATTATCCCATGTCCAAATGGGCCGTGGGACTACGGGCCCAAAACGCCACTGACCAAACGGTAGAACAAGCGCTTGATGAAGGGTTGATTCTACGTACCCACATTCTGCGCCCCACTTGGCATTTGGTAGCGGCTCAGGATATTCGCTGGATGCTGGCATTGACTGCACCTCACATCCATCAAATTTCGTCTCATTATAACCGAAAAGCGGAGTTAAGTGATACCCTATTGAACCGCACAGATGAACTACTTGCTAAAATTTTAGCAGGCCAAAAGCACCTCACAAAAGTGGAATTAATGGAAGAACTGGCCATGGCTGGAATTAATACATCAGCAGGTCGGGACAGCCTTATTCTAATACACGCGGAGCTAAATGGAGTAC
>JBDHXS010000051.1:0-17106 GCA_039810845.1 Runella sp.
AAGTGATTAACAATCGAACCCATTGGTTAATTCTAATAATCTCTGCGATTGTAGCTTATTTATTCCCTTCTCCATATATGACACCCATCGTTATTGCCTTGGGAGGATTAGCAACAGCACTAAAATATCGCAGCTTACAGAAAATGAAGAAAACGCCTATTCGTATTGAGTGGGCTAATTTTATCTTGTGGTTAAGTGTATTAATCATCGCTGCTGTATTAGGAAAAATCACCCATTCACTACCCATCCGTTTATTTGAAAATTTTTATCGAAATGGTAGTTTGGTGTTTGGTGGTGGCCAAGTGCTAAATCCAATGCTCTACACCGAGTTTGTCGAATTTAAAAAATACCTCACACAACAAGAATTTTTAACAGGAATGGCTATGGCTCAGGTAATTCCTGGCCCAGTTTTCTCTATTGCATCGTATATTGGAACACTTTCTATGCGTTCTGATGGAGTTATGAGCCAGTTATTGGGGAGTGTGGCTGCTACAACAGGTATTTTTTTACCTGGTACTTTTTTAATATTCTTTGTTTACCGTTTTTGGAATGAGCTCAAAAAATACCGCGGCGTCCGGGCTTCTTTAGAAGGTATTAATGCCGCAAGCGTCGGCCTAACAGTTGCAGCAGTTATTCGGATGTTTACGGCAACCGCCACGGGTTCAATCGCCATTATCAGTATTTTGACGACCTTATTTTTACTTTATTTTACCAAAATTCCTCCTTATGGTATTGTCTTGGGAGGTATTCTACTGGGTTTACTTTTTTAATCTGCCTTTTCATCATAAACACAAATACTTATTTTTTTCTAACAACAAACATGACCAGAATCAGAATCACCTTATTTGTACTCCTTACGAGTTTAACCTTAAGTTGGGCTAGCAACCCCATGGATGAAGGAATGTGGCTACCATCGCTTATTGGTAAAAACCAAGCCCAAATGAAAAAGCAGGGGTTCAAACTTACGGCTAAAGATATTTACGATATCAATAACGCAAGTTTGAAAGACGCCATTGTTTCTATGGGTGGCTTTTGTACCGCCGAAATAGTGTCCGATAAAGGCTTAATTTTTACCAATCACCATTGTGGATATGAAGCCATTGCCTCTAACTCCACTCCCGAAAACAATATTTTAGACAACGGTTTTTGGGCTAAAACCAATGCCGATGAAAAACCAATTGAAGGGCTTTGGATGCGGAGATTGGTAAGAATGGAAGATGTAAGTGATAAAATTCTACCCCAATTAATGGGCTTAGGAGAAAAAGAACGCGCTGCTAAAGTCAATCAATTGGGGAGCGAACTTTCCAATAAAGCCAAAGAGGGAACCCACTATGAAGCTTCTGTAACAGAATATGCCAAAGGAAACGCTTATTATCTACTTGTTTTTGAACGATTTACGGATATTCGTTTGGTAGGAACACCTCCTCAATCTGTAGGAAAATACGGTGGAGATACCGATAACTGGGAATGGCCACGCCACACAGGTGATTTCTCGGTTTTCAGAATTTACACAGCCAAAGATGGTAAACCTGCTACCTATTCCAAAGATAATGTTCCTTATTCCCCAAAAAGAGTTTGATCTGTTTCACTCAAAGGAATAAAACCTGGTGATTTTTCGATGGTATTTGGCTTCCCAGGCCGCACCAATCGTTACGAATCTTCGATGGGAATCAAATTGGCCATTGACAAAGTAAATATGAGCATTGTTAAAAACCGCGATATTCGTCTGAAGGCTTGGAAAGAAGAAATGGATAAAGATGTAGCCACTAAACTGGCTCTGTCGGCCGAATACGCCAATATCGCCAATTACTGGAAATACTTTATCGGCCAGACTCAACAGCTTCAAAAGTTGAAAGTGTACGATCAAAAAGTACAACAAGAAGAAGAATTTAAAGCATGGGCGAAAGGAAAACTGGAATATGAAAATTTGTTTACGGATTGGCAGAAGGCATACACAGCTTATGAACCCTACGCAATGCACCCTCAGTACCTGACCCAAGGCTTGTTAGGAGCACATTTAGCTCCCATTGCGCTTTCAATGACACGCTTAGAAAGCGCATTAAAAGACAATAAAACAAACGAAATCAGTCAAATGACGGGAAATTTCAAGACAAATGCTGACGAACTTTTCAAGGACTTCAATCTTCCTTCTGACCAGAAAATAGTTTCTCAAACATTATTGGCATTTTATAATGATATTCCCAAAGACCAACATCCAGAAGTAATTACAGAGATTTTGAATAAATTTTCGGCAGGAACACCAGAAGAGTCCTTCAAAAAATTTGCTCAAGAAATGTATCTAACCTCTCATTTTACTACCAAAGAACGGTTTTTGAAGTTTTTAGAAACCCCTACCTATGAAGGTCTTACCAATGACTGGGCCTATAAGTATTTCCAGGGTTTCCGTAAAAACTATATTACTAAATACAATAAGTTTATTACTGATTTTCAAGAAGTTGATAAGAAATTCGCTCGAACTTACATCAAAGGGTTAAGCGAAATGAATCCTTCTTGGGTTCAATATCCTGATGCCAACAGTACATTGCGCGTCAGCTACGGAAATGTGCAAGATTATGAACCACGCGATGGAGTTCATTACAAATACAAAACTACGTTGACAGGAATTATTGAAAAATACAAACCCAAAGATTATGAGTTTGATTTACCCAAAAACTTTTTGGAGTTATACAAAAACAAAGACTTTGGTCAATATGCCGATAGCGATGGTGACATAACGGTTGGATTTATTACCAATAACGACATCACAGGCGGAAATTCTGGCAGCCCTGTATTGAATGCAAAAGGAGAACTAATCGGCTTGGCTTTTGATGGCAACTGGGAAGCGATGTCGGGAGATATTGTCTTTGACAAAAAATACAAACGTTGTATCAATGTCGATATTCGCTATGTACTTTGGTGCATCGAAAAACTCGGCGGCTCCGACTTAGTGAAGGAATTGAAAGTAGTGAAATAGTTTTTAGGTTTACAGTTTGGGGTTTAGGCTTGATTATACAACTGATTAACTCTAAACCCCAAACTGTAAACTCGAAACTGAGCTATTTTTCTCTAAAGAATATTGTAATCGGAACTCCCTCAAAGCCAAAATTTTCGCGCATTCGGTTTTCCAAATAACGCACGTAAGATTCTTTGATATATTTAGGGTGATTACAGAAAAATACAAACGTAGGTGAAGGAGTAGGTAATTGAATCATATACTTGATTTTGATGTGTTTACCTCGATGCGCTGGTGGCGGATATTTATTAATTTCTTCCTGCATCACTTCATTCAGCTTAGAAGTTGTGATTTTTTGGGTCTTATTTTCATACACCTCTGTCGCCTTTTCCATTACCTGAAAAATGCGCTGCTTTTCATGAACGGAAGCGAAAATAATAGGCATATAATCCATCGGAGCAAGACGTTCAATCATTTCCTTTCGGATTTTATCAGCTGTTTTGGAATCTTTCTCTACCAAATCCCACTTATTCATCATAATCACAATCCCCTTTTTGGCTTTATGCGCCATTCCGATAATGTGAAGATCCTGAGCTTCCAGTCCTTGGGCAGAAGCATCAATCATAACAATAACCACATCAGATTCTTCCATGGCTTTGACTGAACGTAGCGTCGAGTAAAACTCAATTGCTTCTTTTACCCTCGCCTTCCGTCGAATACCAGCGGTATCCACCAAAATAAAATCTTTGCCGTACGCTTTATAACGCGTATTGATAGCATCACGGGTGGTACCAGCTATATTGGTTACAATACTACGTTCGGTACCAGTCAATACATTAAGAAAAGAGGATTTGCCCACATTCGGGCGGCCTAAGATAGAGATTTTAGGAATTCCAGCATCTGGATCTTCTATACCTGGTGTTTTGAAGTGTTTGACAACATCATCCAGTAAATCCCCTGTTCCGTTCCCAGTTTGCGCTGAAACAGTATAAGGTTCACCCAATCCTAATTCATAAAATTCAGCCGCAGCCATCTCCCGATCACGGGTTTCAGCTTTATTGACTACTAAAAAGACAGGTTTTTTAGATTTACGCACCACATTGGCAAACTCCTTGTCTAAATCTGTAAGCCCTGTCATACTATCTACCATAAATAGAATGACATTGGCTTCGTCCATAGCGATTTCGACTTGTTCGCGGATAGCTCCTTCAAAAACATCCTCAGAGCCTACAACATAGCCTCCTGTATCAATAACTGTAAAATACTGCTCTGTCCAGAACGCATTTCCATAATGGCGGTCGCGCGTTACGCCGCTTTGGTCATCCATGATGGCCTGACGCTCTTTAATCAATCGGTTAAAAAACGTTGATTTGCCCACATTCGGGCGTCCCACTATTGCTACTATATTTGACATTTTTCTTCAAGAAATCAAAAATTAAAAGTCCGAACGGGGTTACCTGTGCGGTGAGGCATAAAACTCTCACTTCTGACTTCCCGCTCCTCACTCTAATTTTCGTATCCAAACTGCTTTAATCTCTGAATTTTATTACGCCAATCAGGCTCAACTTTGACATATTGTTCTAAGAACACCTTTTTACCAAAAAACTGTTCCATATCTTCACGTGCGGCTGTCCCAATTTTTTTGAGCATTACGCCTTTATCACCGATAATGATACCTTTTTGAGTTTGTCTTTCTACCAAAATCACCGCACGAATCACTATAATATCTTTCTTTTCCTTGAATTCTTCGATAATAATCTCCGTACTGTAAGGCACTTCTTTCTTATAATTCAAAAAAACTTTTTCCCGAATCATTTCTGCCGCAAAAAAGCGTTCAGGTTTATCAGTCAGTTCATCCTTTGGAAAATAGGGGGGATGAATTGGCAAATATTCCATAATGGCACTAAACAATTTATCTATTCCTTCCTGTTTCAAAGCCGAAACCGTCACAATAGCCGCTGTGTAAAGTTTTTCTTTCCAATAAGCAATTTTTTCCTGTAACTGCTCTTCCGTAGCTAAATCTATCTTATTGATAATCAATATCACAGCTCCTTCAGTACGAGCCAATTTCTCTAAAACCTCTTCTTCATCATGCTTCTCAAAAATATCAGTCACAAATAATACGACATCAGCATCCTCCAACGAACCACGCACAAACTCCATCATGGATTCATGCAATTTGTATTGAGGTTTAATAATACCTGGGGTATCAGAATACACCAATTGAAAGTCAGTTCCTTCGTGTACTCCGTTCAAAATCCCCATGATACGATGACGGGTTGTCTGTGCTTTTGACGTAATAATAGAAAGTTTCTCTCCAACAAGCACATTCATCAATGTTGACTTACCCACATTGGGTTTACCTACTATACTCACAAAACCCGCACGATGATTAGGATTATTGTACGTTTGTATATCTTCCCCTTCCATAATTTTCATTTTTTAATTATCTAACCTCTTTTTTTAAGGAGATTAAACAAAATAAAATTATTTTTTTACAAAGGTAGTTGTTTTTTCCGAAAAAGACATTACCTTTGCACTCCCTTTATATCGCGGGATAGAGCAGTTGGTAGCTCGTCGGGCTCATAACCCGGAGGTCACAGGTTCGAGTCCTGTTCCCGCTACAACGTAAACGCCTAATTATCTGAAACTTAGATAATTAGGCGTTTTTATTTTTACACAAGGACGGATACATATAGGTTTATTATGCTACCTTTTTATTTCCCATAATTTAGCGCAATTTCAATGTTACTAAAGTAGCTATGGCTAAAATGATTCCGACTATCCAAAAGCGAGTGACAATTTTAGCCTCGTGATACCCTTTCTTCTGAAAATGATGATGTAATGGAGACATTAAGAAGATTCGACGTCCTTCACCAAATTTTCGCTTAGTATATTTAAAATAGCTTACCTGCATAATTACCGATACAAGTTCGGCCAAGAAAATACCACACATGATGGGAATCAATAATTCTTTTCGAATGGCCAATGAAATAACGGCTATTACACCTCCAAGCATCAAACTTCCTGTATCTCCCATAAAGACCTGCGCTGGGTAAGAGTTGTACCATAAAAAACCAACACAAGCGCCTACAAAGGCTGCAATAAAAATTACTAATTCCCCTGAATTAGGGATATACATAATATTGAGATATTGTGAAAACTTGGCATTTCCTGATATGTAAGCCAATACACCAAGCGTTAAGGCGATAATAACCGAAGTCCCTGCTGCCAGCCCGTCAATTCCATCAGTGATATTGGCTCCGTTAGATACAGCAGTAATGATAAAAATAGCTACGATTGTATAAATTATCCAAGTGTAACTATCTGGTAATAAACCAAATAAAAGATTAGAATAATCAAACTCATTATTTTTAATAAAGGGTAAAGTCGTAACAGTTGGATTAATAACGTCACTATATCGCTGCACTTCACCAATCGCCGAACTGATTAGTGGTTTATCATAAACTCGGATTTTCACATGTTGGTTGAATGAAAGAGTAATTCCAACTATGAGTCCCAAACCTACCTGCCCTACTACTTTAAATTTGCCTTCAAGCCCTTCTTTATTATTCTTGAATTTCTTGATATAATCATCAATAAAACCGATTAACCCTGTCCAAACTGCTGTAATTAGCAACAAGACAATATAAACGTTAGAGAGCTTGGCAAATAATAAAACGGGAATAAGTAATGAAGCCAAAATAATGAACCCGCCCATGGTAGGTGTCCCCTTTTTTTCCATTTGCCCCTGAAGACCTAAATCGCGAATAGTCTCGCCGATTTGTTGTTTCCGAAGAAAATCAATGATTCGCCGACCAAATATGGCTGCAATGAGTAAGGATGTAACTGTTGCCCCCAGCGCTCTAAAAGAAATATATTGAAAAACTCCCGCTCCTGGGAAGTTAAATTCTTTGTCTAAGTAAGAAAATAAATAGTAAAGCATGATTGAGAATGTTTGGGCAAAAGCCAAAATGCCTATACTTTGGCGCATTAGCGGCAAGTATAGGCATTTTTGAGAAATTCAGAAAAAAGAAATTAATCTTCTAAATGAAAAGCTGCTTTCACCGTTTCGTAGTCTCCCATATTTATAGGAGATTTTTTCACTAAAGAATTGGGAATCAGTACATAGCGATATTTTTGTTCGCCAGTAGGACTAAACTTACCCTTAAGCCCAATCATCACTATTCGCAAGGTAGAAGATTTCGGTATTGTATAATCAAATCTCAATTCAGAGTCGTCAACGTTCATATTAAAAGGCATGGGATTTACTTCATCCTTAATTTTAGAATATACATACAATTGATTATCCTCTAATGTATTATTAGCCAAGTTTTTATGGTTTATTTCGCAGGTTCGAGCTGGTAAGCCAAAAACACTTGTGCTAACCCATTGATCGGCACTAATCCAATCAGAAGCGATTACATCACTTACATTAAAGGTTATTAATGATTGAGGAGTTGGCGTAGATTCTAAGCCAGTGCAATTGAGCATCCAACCTAAGAAAAACGCTATTGTCAATCCTAATATTCCAAATCGGTAGAATTGTTTCATAGACAAAATAGTTGAAGAACAAAGGGTTAGTTAAATTTAAAGCACACAGAAAAACCCTTACAAAAGTTATGCCAAAACTTAGACCAAGAAATAATAAGTAGGTAGAGAAGTCATAAATAGCGATTTTTGTTCGCCAACTATGAAAAATACTTATCAAATAAATTCTTTAATGGAAAGAAAATATGCTCCAAAAAAGGCATAGAGTTTATATCAAAAATTGTACCAGTTAGTGAGCTTTTATGAACAAGAGGATATGGTGTTTTCTAAAATTTATATCGAATTTGCAGTTTTAATTCAGTACGATGAGATCCATTGATTTCATCTACATAGGAGCTTAGTTTCTCACGATCAGGCATATCAGTCCTGGCAAAACGAACCCAAATATCCATGCGAAGATGAGGGGTGTAACGAAAAAGCAAGAAATTACGAAAACCTCGCTCATAGTAAGCAGGCATTGAAATGGCATATAATACATCTCGCTCTATGGCATACTGACGTGCATCGTAACTATCACTATTATAGGCTGAAAGGCGGGTAGTTGCCGAAAATTTGCCCCAATCAGCTGTTATTTCTTGGAAAACCAACCAACCTTTATCTGCCTTAAAATTTTGATAACCAAATGTTCCCCCTTGTACTCGGGTCCGAAAAGACCATACCCTGCCAGAGGTATATTCTGCGCTCAAAATCAAATTTCGACGTGTATAATTGGCTACATATTTCTGTTTAGAGAGATCAGAGGGTATATTGTGTTCTTTATGCTCTTGGCGATATACAGCATAAAAAGCCCATTTTTTAGAAGGTGTCCAAGTGTTTTGAAATAGAAAATCAAAGCCATTTGTAGGTTTTTTATCTACCAAATACTGATACCACGGAGATCGATAAACGTCAACATAGGCACCAAATTTCATTTTTTTATGAATTGTATATTTAACTCCTGTATATATCCCCGATTCATTGATATTACGACTACTTTCACCAAAACCATTAGCATAAAAGCTATGGAAGTTTTTGTCAAATTGTCTAAAAAGTAAAGTCGCATCCCAGCGTTTATTAAGACTCGCCAGAATGCCAATAGTTGCTCCTACTCCACCACTTTGAGAACGTGCAACTTCGCTAAATAAGTTGAAGTTATGCCATAGATAATTACCATGTAATCCTACCAAAAGATTTTGTTTTCCTCTAAATTCGTATTCATTGCGAAGAGCCTCAGTCTTTTGAAGAGGTTGGTCAAAATAAGATTGAAGTAATGTTGCTCCCAATTGCCCTCGATTGGCATGATAAAGCAAGTGTACTCCTAAATTTTGTTCAATAATATTTGCACGGTATTGTAATTCGTTGGGAATACGGTGCAAACCGTCGGTTTGCAAGGAGCTGATAACATCTTCAGTCGTAGGATCAGAATCAGTGCTTACTGTTCCACTCCGTCTTGTTCTTGAATATAAGGTAGTAGCTTCAAGGCGTTTGGTAAGGCTATAAGTCGCCGCGATTCCTCTAAAAAAGCCAGACTCTGTAACCGAAGTATATGGTCGAATGCCTGTAGTAGGACGGCGAACAGTATAAACTGTTTCCATCCCTTTTCCCAATGCAAAACCTGCCGAATAAACCAATCCTTGTCCTATTTGGAGTTGATAATCACCTATTAACAAGTTTTTGATTCTTCCTCTGTTTTGAACTTGCGCATGAAAAGACAGGTAATCTGAGCCATACTTATATTTTGAAGGCTGCCAACGAAAAGCCTCGCCTTCATCTTTTTCCATCGTAAAGCCAAAGCTAAAATCACGACTTCGGCTATACCGATAGCGAGCATACCATTGTATAGGACTACCTTCAAAGCGTTGTAGTGTACCATCCCGAGATTTAGGTGCGTTGTCGGTAGCACCTCGCTTTTCTTCCATAAGCTGCTCAGTACGGATTAATAGGTAGTTATCGGTAGGATTATTAAGGCCATTCCACAATTTGCGATTGGCTGGCACTACCGCCACAAAAGGCAACATTTTGTAAATAAGCGCTAAATCAAAATCAGGAATTGCCTGTAACTCGTAGATAGACAAAAACTTTCCAAACTGTTCGCGATACAAAAAAAAGCTATTCAATTGACGTTCATTCAACAAATAAGTAGCCGCCAACTCGTCGCGGGTGCAAGTATTAAGGTCAAGTGGAGTGGCATAAAGCTGTATAAGATTTTCGTAGAGTTCGTTGTAATTAAGATCTTCGGTTTGAATAGGGAGTAAGTTTTGCACAAAAGCATTTAGGTCAATCTCACGACGACGAAAATCCTGAGTTTGTGAAATTGTACAAAACCCAATACAGAAGAGAATGAAAAGTAAAAATGCTTTCAAATTTTTGAGAAAAATCTGTTTAAACAACTATTTCTACCCTACTTTAAGATTTCAGTAGATAGACTTACCATTCTTAGAAGCAAATTATTGAAATTAATCATGTAAATTACTTTTACATTGGCTTTTACTATTAAATTTAACATTTTTGGGTGTATTTCTTGAAAATGTACAATTTTATTTCTTTATTCGCTTTTTATTACCCACCTAAATTTAATAACCCACAATGCCTAACGTTTACCAAGACGCTGTTGTTACCAAATACAACATCTTCAACAGCCTGTTCCTGAGTCTTCCGTTTCAGGACATTTACCGCACGGGTACGCTCCTCCCTTTGCTTGTTCAAGCAAGCGAAGAAGGTTTTGCAGCTGGAAAAAGCCCCCAACAAATTATTGAGTCTTTTTTTGAGGAATATGCCGAATATGCTTCTCAAGAAGACCGCCGTGATTTGTTGTTCAACTTTATCAAATTTATTGAGCGGCAGGTAGTTTTATTTGATTCGGTAGAAGATGCGGGCTTTGACCATACGCACGATACCAACGGACAAGGTTCCATAACACAACTGCTCAATCGGGTAGATAGCGACGAACTTCGCCAAAAACTACTTCGTAAATTAGAAGATTTTTGTGTCCGAATCGTCTTAACAGCCCACCCTACGCAGTTTTATCCAGGCAAAGTACTTGGTATTATTACTGATTTGGAAGAGGCCATCAAAGTAAATGATTTTGTAGAAGTAAATCATTTGCTGTTACAACTGGGCAAAACAGGTTTTATCAATAAAAATAAACCTACTCCATTCGATGAAGCTATTACGCTGTGTTGGTTTTTAGAAAATGTATTTTACGAAGCTATTCCAGCTATTGTTCAAAAATTGCTCAATGGCCTCAACGTACCGATTAATGAGTGGCCACATACTAATTTGTTTCGCCTTGGATTTTGGCCTGGCGGTGACCGCGACGGCAACCCGTTTGTAACTTCAGAAGTCACCCTTCAAGTAGCCGACCGCCTGCGTCGGATTCTGCTTAAATGCTACTGGAGAGATATTAAATACCTCAAACGTCGTTTAACATTCAATGGTGTTGAAGAGTTTATTGCCAATGCCGAACGTAAAACCAACAACGCGATTTATTATCCCGACCAAGAACAATACACCAACGTAGAAGAATTACTTCACGATTTGATGCAAGCTCGCGAGGTTCTTATCCGAGATCACGATTCGTTTTTTGTGGAAATATTGGACGAAACTATATTGAGAATCAAGCTATTTGGCTTTTATTTTGCCAGTCTTGATATTCGCCAGGTAAGCCCCAAACATAGTTTGGCATGGCAGGAAATTCTTGCCAAAATCGAAAAGCAAGTACCTGTGTTTACTTACGCCGATTTTGAAACTTGGGAAGAAAAACGCAAAATTGATTTCTTGCTCTCGTTGCAGGTAGAGTTGAGCAAAAGTGATTTTAAAGACCCTATCACGCAAGATATTTATGGCTCCATGTTGGCCATCCGCGAAATCCAAAAACGCAATGGAGAAGCGGGTGCACATCGCTATGTCATCAGCAATTGCGCCAGTGCACTCAATGTGGTAGAAGTATTGGCATTGTTTAAAAATATTTGGAAAACCACCGACCTAAGTGTAGACATCGTACCACTTTTTGAGACCGTTGACGACCTCGCCAATGCCTCCGAGGTAATGAAACAACTCTACGAAAATCCATTCTACCGCGCTCATTTGGCCAAACGTGGCAATCAGCAAACCATCATGGTAGGATTTTCGGACGGAACTAAAGATGGGGGATATTTACGCGCCAACTGGTCTATTTTTACGGCCAAAGAACAACTCACCAAAATCTCCCGCGAGTACGACGTCAAGGTGACCTTCTTCGACGGTCGTGGGGGGCCTCCAGGCCGCGGGGGTGGAAACAACCACGCTTTTTATGCCTCGCTTGGAAAAGACATCGAAGACAAAGAAATTCAGTTAACCGTTCAGGGACAAACTATTAGCTCAAACTATGGCACTGTACCTACGGCCATGTATAACTTAGAACGGCTCTTTACCGCGGGCTTAGAAAACCACCTATTTACGACAAAAAGTACCAAAGACCAACTTACCGAGGCCGACAAGGCGCTTATGGAAGAACTCGCCGAAGCGGCTTATCACGCCTATTTGGGATTGAAAAACCATCCAACCTTTGTGCCGTATTTGGAAAAAATCACACCTCTACGCTTTTATGGACAAACCAAAATCGGCAGCCGTCCCGACAAGCGAAGTGGTGGTGGTGGATTGAAATTTGAAGACTTACGGGCTATTCCATTTGTAGGTTCATGGGCACAGATGAAACAAAATGTTCCTGGTTTTTATGGATTTGGTTCTGCTCTCGAAACGCTCAAACAAAACGGTAAAATGGAGACCCTACGCAAACTCTACAAACGTTCGTTGTTTGTAAGGACACTCGTAGAAAACTCCATGCAATCTTTGATGAAAGCTTACTACCCAGCCACCAAATATCTCCAAGAAAATCTTGAGTTTAAGGATATATGGAACATGATGTTTGAAGAATACGAGCGAAGTATCAAGTTGATGTTGGAATTTTCGGGAGAAAAAGAGTTGATGAATCAAAATCCAATGACTCGAGAGTCTATTAAAGTGCGCGAGCGAATCGTGTTACCTTTAATGACAGTGCAACAATATGCACTCCAAAAACTTCAGTCGTCAGACGTAAACCCCGCCGATGCCGAAGTGTATAGCAAACTCGTTATGAGAGCTATGTTTGGAATCATCAATGCCGCACGGAATTCGGCATAAGCATAGAAGATTGTTTTTCAAAACGCTGACAGTCTTTTATATTTCTGTCAGCGTTTTTTATTTTCGTTCTAACTCCTTCAATTGTCGGTTTAACTCTTCTTTTATTTGAGTAAAATAGGCGTTTAAATCAGCTATTTTACTGATAGTCTGATAGGTTTCAGATTTTTTAAGAGTAGAAATGGTTGCTTCCAATAACGAAAGTAATTTTTGTAGTCGGTGGCGTTCGCGAAAGAGGTCTTCTTTTTGGGTTAATCGCTCTACATGATCAGTAGAGAGAGCAAAAGCTTCGCCGCTCTCAAGCCTTTCCAAAATACTCTCTACTTTCTCTAAATCATTACGCTGATTTGCTTCGTTAAGCTCAATAAAAATGGCATTGGCTTGCTCTTTGAGGTCATCTTCCACCGAATCAGGATGGCAAAGAGTAAAGGCTTTGCGGCATGCTTTTTTATTAATTGCTTGTGGTTCAGGTTTTTGCTTTAAGTTCCCTGATATTGGTTGTATTCTTGATCATTTTCTTTGGCTTTTTCGTAGGCTTTTTTAGCTTCTTCTCGTTCAGTATCATCGACAGCTTCATTCATTTTAGCCTGTGCTTCCTCTATTTTGTTTTCAGCTTCCTCTTTTGTTTTTTTGCTTGTTCTCGTCGTAGATGCAAAATACGAAGTATTAGTATTCCCAACTCAATGTGGTGCCTTATCGAAAAATCGTGTAATGTTTTGGTAGTTTGGTAACTCCAAAATTACAAGTTTTACTTATGCTTACTTTTACTATCCAAACCTTTCAAGAACTACCAAAAATTTATGGTTTTGCTTTACGAAAAATAAGAGAGATAATCAGAATAGCAAGGATAATTAACAGCAGTGTGAAGCGAAATTCATCGAAAATAAAACTTGAAGGAGTCAAATAATCTATATCCATTAGTTTTTGTTGAAAAGTCTCTTTACCCCAAACTTTAATAGCTTCTGTTTGATTTATCAAAAGCGATTGACGCAACGTTTCTTTATACTTAACAAGGGCATCAGAAGAAATTGAAAAAAAGGCAAAAGTTAGATAACCACACAACAAAGCCCCAGTAAGCCAAACGACATAACCCACCGAAATTCCCTCCCAAATGTGCATATAGCCTTGACCTATGTGTTTTCGGTAGTACCAACAGGCCGCAGCTATGATAATGCTAAAAAAACCAACATCTAATGCCCGACTTGTTCCAGAAAATTTATCCAGGCTTTGAACCAGCAAAAAAAATAAAAAACAAACGATCCCCGCCAAAACACCAAAGGCAAGCGGAATTTTAAGCAATGGCTTATTGAAAAAGTTAATCACATTTTTCATAGGTTATCCACAGAGTTATCCACACTTTCCCACCATTTCGCGATTTAACACGTAAAGTGCTTTGCCATTGAAATGTTTTCCTAAGAAAGGGGTATTTTTAGATTTAGAACGTGTTTCGGAGAAAACCCATTCCAGGTGAGGGTCAAAAATGGTCAAATTGGCCATGTTGCCCTCTACAATTTCCATAGTGGGCAGTCTCAATATCGTACGAGGTAAGTGTGTAAACTTATCCACAATTTTTTCAAGACTCAAATCTTTATTATACGTATTCAAGACCGCAAAAGCCGTTTCAAGGCCCGTTATTCCAAATTCAGCCATGTCAAACTCCAAGTTTTTCGATTCCTCGTCTTGTGGATTATGATCTGATACCACGGCATCAATTGTCCCGTCAGCAAGTCCCATCCAGAGTGCAGCTATATCTTCAGCAGCGCGGAATGGTGGGTTTACCTTAAAATTTGTATCAAAATCGCCCAAAACCGTATCATCAAAAGCGATTTGATGAGCAGCAATATCACAAGAAACGGGTAAACCTTTGGCTTTGGCTTTACGAATTAAGTCAACCGCTGTCGCTGTCGAAATCGTCGAAAAATGGAGTAGGGGAGTTTCATTTTTCACACCCATGTATTCGAGCAGTTTCAAATCCCGCATAATCATCAACTCCTCTGCAATGGTAGGAATGCCACGCATTCCGAGCAACGTGCTTGATTCACCCTCATTCATCTGTCCAAAAACCGTCAAGTCAAAATCTTCGGGGCGGTTCATCAATACGCGATTGACCTGTTGCAAATATTGCAACGATTTTAATAGAATATGAGTATTGTGAATAGAATGAACCCCATCAGAAAATGCCACTGCACCAGCTCGTGTGAGGTCTATCATTTCGGTAAAGTCTTTTCCTTCACAACTCTTAGTTACAGCTCCGATAGGATGCACATTCACCACTTGTCCGCGGGCTTTGTGTTTCACATAAATCAGCGTGTCTTTTGAATCAAGCGCAGGTTTAGTATTAGGTAAAACAGCGATTTCAGTAAAACCACCTGCTGCTGCCGCTTCACAAGTCGTAGTCAAGTCTTCTTTGTACTCATGTCCAGGGTCGTGGGCTGATACACGCATATCTACCCAACCAGGTGAAATATGCCAATTTGCTCCCGTCAAAACTTCTACGCCTTGGGCTTCAATTTGGTCTTCAATACGGGTTATTTTCCCATTTTCAACCAAAATATCTTTTGTTTGCCTATGGTAAGGCGAACGAGCATCTATAATTTTTACAGAACGAATCAGTAACATATTTTTTTAATCAACTTTCTATTTCCCCAGTGAAGTTAGGGGCTAAAAAAAGCTCCTTTCGGAGCTTCAATTTATTCACCAATCAGTTCTTTGTAGGCTTCCACAGAAAGTAAACTATCGGTAGAGCCCGTAATCTTGATACGAACCATCCAACCTTTACCATAAGGGTCATCATTGACCAATTCTGGAGCTGATTCTAATTCTTCATTGAATTCGATAATTTCACCAGATACTGGAATAAAAAGGTCGGAAACTGTCTTAACAGCTTCTACTGAGCCAAAAATCTCACCTTCTTCGATGGTTTGGCCTACGGTAGTAATGTCCACATAAACAATATCACCCAATTCTTTTTGGGCAAAATCTGTAACTCCTACCACGGCAGTGTCGTCGCCCTCGAAGCGAATCCACTCGTGATCTTTGGTGTATTTAAGTTCTGCTGGGAATGTCATGGTTTGTTGAGGCTTTTCGTTTGGGCGTGCAAGATAATACGAAAACATAAATTATGCGAAATGCGCCTATTACTTTACACGCTTTTCTAAGTTAATATGCTTGTTTTCATTTCTCTTTATGCGGAACGAAATAGGAGAATAGCCTTTACCACAACTTTGAAGGTATGACAAAAAAGCCCTTACTCAATATGAAATCCCTGCGCCATCTTCCATTTTTTCTTTGTTTTTTTGTTTCACACCTTTTTGCTCAAACGTCACTGCGCCGTTCTGAAAGTTTTTTTGGCTTACACTTTGACTTTCATGCGGGTTTGGAGGATACGCTTATTGGTAAAACCCTTACCGATAAAATGATAGATTCGCTTTTGACGAAGGTAAAACCTGATTTTATTCAAGTGGACTGCAAAGGTCACCCAGGCGTGACAAGCTATCCAACCAAAGTAGGTCATACGCCCAAGCGATTTGAAAAAGATATTCTTCGACTTTTCAGAGAGGTAACACGTCGCCGCGGGGTAGCACTTTATGTGCATTATTCAGGAGTTTGGGACAACGAAGCCGTAAAACACCACCCCAATTGGGCAAGAATAGACTCAGAAGGAAAACCCGATGCACAAAAAACCTCGCTTTGGAGTGCTTATAGCGATAGTTTGTTGATTCCTCAATTAAAAGAAATCAGTGATTATGGTGTGGATGGTGTGTGGGTGGATGGCGATTGCTGGGCAACAAACCCCGACTATTGCAGTGCTGCCATTGACGAGTTTCGTTTTATAACCAATATTCAAGAAATTCCTAAAAAGAAAACCGACCCCAACTATAATCAATGGCTTGAATTTCAACGAGATGCCTTCCGTCGTTATGTAAAAAAATATACAGACGCGCTTCATGCTTACAACCCTCGCTTTCAGGTCGCGAGCAATTGGTCGTTCTCGGCCATGATGCCCGAAAAAGTTGACATTAACGTTGATTTTCTTTCGGGCGACACCGAGCCGCTTAATGGTGCCAACCAATCAGCCTTTCAGGCAAGGTGTTTGGCCCCCCAAGGTAAACCGTGGGATTTGATGTCGTGGAGTTTTGGCTACGGATGGGAAGATCAAGTAAAATCGCCCAAAAATGCCGCTCAACTTTCCCAAGAAGCCGCCCAAGTAATCTCAATGGGAGGTGGTTATCAAGCATACTGGACGCAAAATCGGGATGGAAGTTTGCCCACCTACGCCTATGGGACTATGGCCGAATTAGCCAAGTTTTGCCGTCAACGCCAACCTTTTTGTCAAAATACTAAACCTATCCCCCAAGTAGCTTTGTTGTATTCCAATGAGGGTTACAAAAGTGAAATAACCACACTCTACAACACAGGAGACCGCAAGCAAGAATCTATGATTGGCACACTCAATGCGTTGTTAT
>JBDHXS010000052.1:0-17028 GCA_039810845.1 Runella sp.
GGGGGCAATGTCCGGGAATTGAGAAATAGGTAATTTCTCAATGGCCAGTATACCGATAAAGACGATCATGACCGATATTACAATAGCGAATACGGGTCGGCGTATGAATTGATTGAACATTTCTTGGTTGGTGTTTGAACGGCCTGTTTACTCGGCATACAGGCTTAAATTGGAGATAACAGACGCAGGCTGTAAGAATTTATAATGTATTTTTTGGTTTTCATGGACTTGACGTAAGCCTTCCAGCAGGATTTTGTCATCTATTTTCAGCCCGGATTGAATAACGAAAATATGAGGCAACTCCGCTGCAACGGTGATTTCTCTTGAGCGAATCACGTTGTTTTTGTCTACCACATAGACGTATTTTTTTTCCAACACTTCAAAAGTGGCTTTTTGAGGAATAATCAGTGCATTTTTAAGGGGTTGCACCACCTGAATATTACCTGTTTCCCCGTGTCTCAGCAGTTTTTTAGGGTTAGGGAATGTCGCTCTGAATGCAATGTTCCCCGTCTGGTTGTTGAAATCGGCTTCAATGGTTTCAACCACACCAGGATAGTCGAACACTTTATTGTTAGCCATACGCAGCCCAACTTTTAACATCCCCTCTTTTTCTGAACGGGTTTTGTAATCCAAGTATTCCGCTTCCGGAACATTAAAGTAAACCCACATTTTACTGTTATCAGATAGAGTAGTCAGCAAATCACCTTCACCGACGAGGCTTCCCAGCCTAACCTGAAAATGATCCATGATGCCATCAAAAGGCGCTCTGATATCGGTAAACCCTAAGTGAACCCGAGCAAGTGATAACTCAGCTTTGGCTTTATCCCATTTGGCTTTTGCCAATGCCAATTCGTTTTTGGATACGATATTACTGTCTGCCAATACCTTTGTATTGCGGTATTCTATTTCGGCAAAGTTGGCTTCGGCCTGTGCTTTTTGCTGTTCTGCCTCATAAAGCATGGGCATAATTTGAAACATAGGTTGCCCTTTTCTGACAAACTGCCCCTCGTCAACAAAGATTTTCTGTAAATAGCCTTTCTCCAAAGCTCTCAATTCAATGTGGCTTATGGCATGGATCTGACTTACGTACTCTTTGGTAATCGTCGTATCCTTTTTCAGAGGGCTTGTCACCATAAAATGGGTTTCTTCCTCTTTTTCTTCGTGCTTAGATTCACAGCCTGTTTGGTACACCAGCGCACACAGGCTCATGAGCATGAGAACTTTCTTCATGATGGTATTTATTAAATAAAAAATGGGTTGTTGATACTTAATAGCCCGAAATTGTATGCTTATTATGCCTACTTTTGAACTCGAACCAAGATTGTTTTATGGCCGTTTATAGTAGGAAGTACCGAAAAATGGCGGGACCGAAAATTTTGGCTTTCCTGCTTAATTATTCATTTTATATTCGAATTACCTCAAATAGTAGGTATAGCGATTTACAAGATGGATAATAAGAAAAAAACTTAAAGAAGAATGAATGTATCTGGGTATATTGGAAGAGGCAATCAGGCAGTTGAGTGTAAAAGGCAGTATATATGTTAGGACTAAATGATGAATACTTTTTAAAAGAAATTATTTCATTTTCCTTTTCTTCAATATCAGTTGTATGAGTTTGTTTATTTTCTTCTTTCGTTCTGGATAAGGCAGGCTTACAGGCTAAATATTGACTTTTTTGTGTGACAAAATCCTTGATATTTTTTGCTGGAGTAGTAATAATAGATTCATAAAATGTACATCCACTCAACAGTAGAATACAAAAACAGAGCAACGGTTTAAGTAATTTTATCATTGTGTTTGTATTTTTAGAAATAGATGTGTAAGATTATTTTATAATGTATCGGCTATTAGATTTTTTTTAAAATCTGTAGCAACATAAGCTGATTCGTCCAAAACTATATAACTAATCAGTGACTAATATTAATCTTTTTGGACAAATATTTACCATGTTAAAATATGGATTTGGGTTATCATACTAACCACATTTTACAAATAGCACTACCAGCGGTTAGAATATGATTAAAGCAAAATTAAAATAGAATTAAAATAAATGCATAGGCACTCAATCACAACAATAAATTGAGATAAATTATAAATATTTATAGATTTTGAAAGTTTCTTATAAAAATTACCTTTTGAAAAAAGAAGAAAATGAATAATTCTTAGTCATATAATAATCAAGAAATTACCTCTAATAGGAGTAATTCTTTTCTGTTTTATGCCAAATAAGAGTCAATACATTTACCTCTGAAGTAAGGGGAAAAATAAGAATTTGTAAGGATGTTTTTTTAATTGGGAGAAGCTAGACGGCTATAAATTCAACTAATACTAATTCAAAACTATTGTGTCGTATTTTCTTAATAAGGGAAGCAAGTTAGGGTATGTTTGGAAAAATTTGCTTTCAATTTTTGAAAATTTATAAAAAGGGAGCATCAGCGCTTAATTTTAGGTTCCCCAACTTAAAATAGAAGCAAATGAGACACAAATTCACACTTTTAACTGATGCTCAATGGCAAGTTATTGAAAAATCAATACCCACAGTCAACGCAAACGTAAAGTAAGCTTACGTATGATAATCAATGGTATCCGTTGGCTGAATCATACTGGTAGTCAATGGAGAGAAATGAGTTCTGGCTTTCCCTGCTAGCAAACAGTATATTACTATTTTAACCAATGGAGTAAAAATGGCTTTTTAACCTTAATTATGAATCAATTGGTAAAAGCAGGCAGGATACAAAAAAATCGCAATGAATTAGCCTCACGAGCCGCTGTTGACAGCCAGAGTGTTCGCAAAGGCATATTTTGCAGTTTGGATACGGATATAGATGGCGGCAAATTTGTCAATGCGGGGCTGCCCGTGCGGACGAAAACGTCATCTGATCGTTGACAGTTTAGCTTTGCCTTTGGCTGTCCATGTTTCAGCAGCCAACCAGCAAGATGGCCGGCAAGTATTGAATTGTTATGGAAAGCCCATGAGGTTTGTGACAATCTAAAGTTGATTTGTGCTCACCATGCTTATCATGGTAGTTTTGAGCAGGCTGCCAGCTATTGCAGATTCGGTGTTGAGATTACTCAGAAGCCCCCTTCAAGCCAAGCATTTATTCCACAAAGGGGGCTTTGGCAGGTGGAACGTTCATTTGCTTGGTTAAATCGGTATAGGCGCTTAAGTAGAGATTATGAAAAACTTGCGCGCTCGGCAGAAGCATTCATTCAAATGGCCTTTTGTGATTTAATTCTTGCAAAAATATGAACTGGGAAAGCCAAACATACTCTTAACAAAAGTAACTTATTGGCTAACTGGTGGGTGTTTTTTAATTACTCCACCTTCATAATCGCAGTTCGTTGCCCTATGCCGTTTTCGTTGAAAGGCTCAATCGAAAAATAATAGGTGGTGTTTTTGTCGAGGGCTTTGAGGTAGTACTCATTTTTACCATATACCATCACACTGCTGTATAGCTTATCGGGCGCAATACCATAATGGATATTGTAGCCCTGTGCTCCGCTCTCGGGATACCATTTAAGCCAAGCATTCCGCTTATCATCTTCTTGGCGCAGTACCACAAACCCTTTGACCAGTTTGGGTAGTGTTCCTTTGCCTTTACCAAACACCCGCAGGCCGCTAATGGCAAATTTTCCCGTAGCCATGTGAATATTTTCGAGCTTAATAAAACGTGTTTCGACAGGTTTTGATAGTTCTAAATAATCGTGCGGAACATCGGTTTTGTTTTTACTCTTGTCCACCAAAAGCTGCCATTTTTTTCCATCCAATGAGTGCCAAAGACGGTATTGGTGATAAATATTGGTAAATTTACCCAAATACATTGAATCCACGTCTTGGTCGGCATAGTTGATTTGAATGGCGTTGACTGTAGAAACTCCCCCCAAATCGCTCTGAATCCACTCCCCCGTTTTGGCAGAATTGGCACTCCAATAGGTTTTAATGTCTTCGTCAACCGCGTAATTGGGCGCAAACCCACTCAAAGACGACGACACTTGAACAGGTTTGTTGTAGTTTAGAAGCATCCAACCCGTAAAACGGCTTTTAAGATGGTCGGCTTTACCAGTAGGCAACATATGCGGATAATCGCCAAACGTGGTGTTGGAGTACATGATGCCATCGTTGTCAAACCCCGTCGGAAACAACACCAAACGCCGTTCAAAGTTATTTTTGACGGCCACCACACCCGTGGTGATGTGCCACCAATTTTCAAAATTGTCTTTGAAACTCCCCCCGTGGCCTGCCCCTCGGATAAAACCACCCGGTTTGTAACAAAAAGGGTTGTGTTTTTGGTAAGTAAAAGGCCCAAGCGGTTTGTCTGACACGTACACCCCGTCGGCATAGCCATTAAACTCGGTACCCGGTGCGCCGTATTGGAAATAATATTTGCCGTTGTGTTTGTCCACCCAAGCCCCCTCAATGAAAGGTTTTAAGAAGATATTATCGTTGTAATCCCCAAAACGTTCCCAGCCGTGTTGGTCGTCCTGCAAACGTACGAGTTCTTTGCGTTCGCCAATGGGTTGGAGCGTTTTTGGGTTGATTTCCCAACCGTACAGAGGGTAAAAATTGCTCGAACCATAGTATAAATACAGCCGTTTGTCATCATCGTACAAAAAGGCTGGATCCCAAGCAGCTCCTTCAAAAGCCGAAACGGCGATTTTCCAGTCATCAACTGTTGGGTTGGTACTTTTCCAAATCGCAAACTCTTTGGTATGCGTTGAGCCAATTACGTACAGCGTATCGCCCATCACCCACGCAGCGGGGGCGCAAAGCTCGTCATAGACTTTGTTGTGAGGCAACAAAAACTTACGGCTCACAAAATTCCAGTTCGACAAATCATCGCTCCACCAATAGCCCCATTGATTGGTGGAAAACAAGAAATATTTCCCTTTAAAATTAACAATCAACGGGTCGGCCGTGGCCCGATGGCGGCCTGCTTCTGAAAAATTAGGAATAGGGGTAAAACCATAATCCAGATTCATCGGGTTGCAATAGGTGCGCGACTGTGCGAAAGTCTGCAAATAGAAAAGGGGTAAAAGATAAAAGACAATAATCATTGCCGTGTGAGTTACAAACGCACGGATATTGGGTTCGCGTTGCAAACGCAAACCAGCGTAAAAAAGTAATTTTTTCACCTTAAAAGAGGGGTTTAATGAACAAAAGCCACACCGCAAAAAGTAGCAGAGTGGCTAAAAATACTAAGAATATTGAAGTGGTGGTCTTACTGCTGTGCCAACAAGTATAGCACAGCCATCCGCACCGCTACTCCATTTTCTACTTGATTCAAAATAATGCTTTGGCGCGAATCGGCGGCATCGGAAGTAAGCTCTACGCCACGATTGATAGGCCCAGGGTGCATCAATACAATGTCGCGGTCAAGTTCGTCAAGCATTTTTTTATTGATACCAAAATACAACGAATACTCGCGCAGGCTTGGAAAGTATTTTACCTGAAGTCGTTCCAACTGAATACGCAACACATTGGCTACATCGCACCATTGAAGGGTTTCTTGTACGTTGTGGCTCACTTGCACGCCCAACGATGATATATATTTGGGAATAAGTGTTGTAGGGCCACAAACGCGTACTTCTGCCCCCAGTTTTTTTAAGCAAAAGATATTTGATAAAGCCACGCGAGAGTGCAGAATATCGCCAATAATGGCAATTTTTTTGCCTGCCAAGTCCCCAATTTGTTCCCGAATCGAAAACGCATCCAAAAGTGCTTGGGTGGGGTGCTCGTGCGTACCGTCTCCCGCGTTGACCACATTTGCCGTAATTCTTTGCGACAAATAGTGGGGCGCCCCCGGACTGCTGTGCCGCATTACAATCATGTCCACCTTCATGGCCAAAATGTTGTTGACAGTATCGAGCAATGTTTCACCTTTTTTTACTGAGCTTCCCGAAGCGGAAAAATTGACAACATCGGCAGAAAGTCGTTTTTCGGCCAATTCAAACGATAAACGCGTACGGGTAGAATTTTCAAAAAAAACGTTGGCAATCGTCACATCCCGCAAAGAAGGCACTTTTTTGATAGGGCGATTGATGACATCTTTAAACTGAGTAGCCGTGTCTAAAATACTGTAAATATCTGATTCGGTGAGGTTTTTGATACCCAGAAGGTGCCGTACAGAGAGTTGTGACATAGTCAGAAGCACAAGGAAAGTTTTGCAAAGGTACAAAACCCTACAAGTTTGTGAAATACTACCCCGTAAAAACCTTGAAAACTACGATTAGAGAATCTCTTCTAAATTGGTTTTGATGGTTTCGTAAATGGTATCGGTAGGCAAATCGTTGGCATCGGTTCCAAAGGGATCTTCGATTTCTTCGGCAATCACTTCGATACTCGCAAAAACATAGAAAATAATAGCTACAATAGGAGCAGCCCAGTATTTGAATTCCATCACAAAACCAATCGGCATGGTAAAAACATACAGAAAGATTACTTTTTTTAAGAAAAGACTGTACGCATAAGGAATAGGTGTACGCTTAATGCGCTCGCAGCCTCCCAGATTGTCACTGAATGAGCGCAATTCTTCATTTATGACGATGAGTTGATCGCCCGTTATTTTTTTATGGGTATATAATTGATTGACTTCCTGATAAATAGCCCCCATAATATGATTAGGGACATGTTTTTTTTGCCCATAAAAATCAGCGTCGTATTTCCCTGTTTTTTCCAATTTCTTCACATGAACGCCCATGCGAAGATGCTCTTTTGAGGCATAGATATAGTTGGTAATCAAGGTTTTGAAAATAGCTTTTGATTCTTTGTCCTCTGTCGGTAAGAACGCCTGAAGCTTGAGAGCCAGATTTCGCGAGTTATTGACAAAACTTCCCCATAGTTTGCGTCCTTCCCACCAGCGTTCGTAGGCAGTGTTGGTACGAAAAACTAACAGCATGGAAAGTACAAAACCAACTAAAGAGTGAATTGCTGTTGTATTTTTGAAAGAGGCATGAAAAACATCATTTTCCAAGTAAGCTACTACAATAGTAAAAACGGCAACGCCCACAATTCCAGGCAATAAAGATCGGAATGTGTCACTTTTGTGAAAAGCAAAAATCAACTTCCACCAATCTTTGGGGTTATAACTAATCATGGAAAATATAGAGTAAAAAACAGTTTCGAGTGCAGATTTCAGAGTGTCGAATAGGTTTTATTCATCATTCTACACGCTGAAATTGACATTTTTAAATTGTCGAAGTAAGCCTGCAGAATGTCGAAATAGTTAGCCTAATTCGACATTCTGCACTCTAAAATTGATGCTTTTTTATTAGGCTTCGCCGATGGGACCGCCAAAATTCATAAAAGGGAACTCTGGTTCGTCAGATTGACGAATATCGCCATAAGTGTCTTCAAACTTACGAAGATTGTCTTTGAGTGCTGCCAACAATCTTTTGGCGTGTTCGGGGGTGAGAATAATACGCGCTTTTACCTTTGCCTTAGGAACACCTGGCATTAATCTTATAAAATCCAGAATAAACTCGCTGTTGGAGTGGGCAATCATCGCCAAGTTAGCATATACGCCTTCAGCCATTTCTTCTGAAATTTCAACATTTATCTGCTGTTCGATTTCGTTTTTATTGTCTTGCATGATTTTGATCTTTTTTGGCAAAAATAAGGAAAAAAGCACCCTCTTAACGAAAGTGCTTTGGGTTTATCAATAACTTCTCGAAAGTTTTGAAATGGTACAGATTTCTACGAAATGACAAAGTGGTCTAAAACTCAGCCGATTTGGGCGTACGTGGGAATGGAATTACGTCGCGGATGTTGCCCATACCCGTTACAAACAAGACCAAACGCTCAAAACCAAGGCCAAAACCAGAGTGAGGGGCTGTTCCGAATTTACGGGTTTCCAAAAACCACCACATAGATTCGGGTTCAATACCTACTTCGTGCATACGAGTGACCAATTTTTCGTAATTCTCTTCGCGTTGTGAACCACCGATGATTTCGCCAATTCCGGGAAACAACACATCCATTGCCCGCACCGTTGGCCCGGGTTCGGCGGCATTAGGCTCATTTTGTTTCATGTAAAATGACTTAATGGCTCGCGGATAGTTGGTCAGAATAACGGGTTTTTTGAAGTGTTTTTCTACCAAAAAACGCTCGTGTTCCGACTGTAAATCTACGCCCCAAGCCACTTCGTACTGGAATTTCTTCTCTTTGTGAGGCTTCGATTTCAACAGAATATCAATGGCTTCGGTATAAGTGATTCGCTCAAAAGCATTATCAATGACAAAACGAAGTTTTTCTACTAAGGGAATGGAACGTTCGTTTTGAGGTTTTGATTTTTCTTCTTCTTCTAAGCGTTTTTGAAGGAATGCTAAATCATCAGCGCAATTTTCAAGTGCGTAAGTGATTACATATTTCACAAAGTCTTCGGCCAAGTTCATGTTGTCTTCCAACTCATAGAAGGCCATTTCTGGCTCAATCATCCAAAACTCGGCCAAGTGGCGTGTGGTGTTGGAATTTTCTGCACGAAAAGTTGGGCCAAAAGTATAAATCTTTGACAAAGCCAATGCCCCCAGTTCTCCTTCCAACTGCCCAGATACGGTCAGGTTGGTTTCGCGTCCGAAAAAATCTTCTTTGAAGTCAATAGTGACTTCGTCGGTACGGGGCAATTTATTCAAGTCCAACGTAGTAACCCGAAACATCTCGCCTGCCCCTTCGGCGTCAGAAGCCGTAATGATGGGCGTATGAAGATAATAAAAACCGTTGTCATTGTAATATTTATGCACCGCAAACGCCAATGCGTGGCGAATGCGCAAAATAGCACTGAAAGTATTGGTACGCGGACGCAGGTGGGCAATTTCCCGCAAAAACTCCAGAGAGTGCTTTTTGGGCTGCAAGGGATATACATCCGGATCAGCAGTTCCGTAAACATGAACATCGGTGAGTTTTACCTCTACTGTTTGTCCTGAACCCAAGGATTCAATCAAACTACCCGTTACTTTCAGGCATGAACCTGTTGTAATCAACTTTAGTGTTTCTTCATTGATTTGTCCCGGTTCGGCTACGGCTTGAATATTATGAATGGTAGAACCGTCGTTGAGCGCAATAAAAATGGCGTTTTTGCTCTCGCGTTTGGTACGTACCCAGCCTTTGACAACAACTTCGCTGCCTACTTTGGCTTCTGATAAAATCTGTTTTATTTGTATCGGACCCACTTTTATAATTGGTGAATTAGTGATTGAGTGAATTAGTGAATGGAAACAACAAAATCATTCAACGGCTGCAAAATTAGATTTTTAATGCGTTAGGACAAACTTTTATGCGTCGGTATCCGGAAAGAAGGGATTTGAAATCAGAGTTTTGGCGATTTGAGAATCTTCTTATACATTTGATTAACCCTAACATTTTATGAAAAATATTCGAGTACTCATTACTGACGATCATCAAATTGTATTGGACAGCCTTTCGCTGCTGATTTCGACCATTCCCGACATGGAAGTCGTAGGTACGCTCAACGACAGCCGCAAGGTATTGGCATATTTGGATACAAATGAAGTGGATATTCTGGTGACTGATTTGAGTATGCCTTATCTGACCGGCGTAGATTTGACATTGCAGGTACGTGGTCAATTTCCAACTTTAAAAATCCTAATGCTGACCGTTTCAGAAGATGCCGAAACCATTCGGAAGGCATTTCAGGCGGGAATTTCTGGGTATGTTATGAAAAAGGCAAATCGCGCAGAACTTGAACGGGCTTTGAAAACGGTAGCCAGCGGAGAAAAATATTTCAGCGAGGCGGTCATGAAAGAATTACTTAGTCCTGCATCGTTGGCAGTAGCCCCCGTAGATGAACTACCCGGCGAGCCTATCGCTGTTACCGCGCGTGAATTGGAAATTATTCGACTGATTGCTCAGGAACTTTCAACCTCCGAAATTGCCGAACGGCTTTTTATCAGCGTAGGAACCGTAGAAACTCACCGACACAATATTCTGCGAAAATTGGGCGTCAAAAACTCCATTGGAATTATAAAATACGCTGTGAAGCATAAGTTGGTTTAAACAGGTACTTCCACCATTACCTTAGTGCCTGAATTAGATTTGCTTTCTACTTGCCATTTTCCTTGGAGGGCTTCCACGCGTGAGCTGACATTCCGCAATCCAACGCCTTCGGGACTTTGTTTTTGTTGAAATCCTACGCCGTCATCGCTTACGGTCAGACTTACGCTTTCTTCATTTTTTGACAGGCTCATCCATACTTGTTGAGCTTGCGCGTGTTTGAGTACATTATTGACCAGTTCGAGCGTGATGCTATAGAGTTGGTATTCAATTTTAGGATTTAAGCGCTCCTTAAAATCATTGACAACCAAATGAAACTTAGTCTTTGTATTGGAGTTGAGTTTTTCAATCAGTTTTTGAAAGGCTATCGCAATACCGTGAGTTTCGAGTTCAGGAGGAAGCAAATTGTGAGAAATCAAACGAATATCAGCATAGACATCTTCGAGACTTTGTACCACCCCCGCATGAATTTTTTGATCGGCTTCGGGGTATTTTGAGGTGTCCAAAGCCTCCAATCGCCAACGTAAAGCTGCAATTTTTGTGTTAAGATTATCGTGAAGCTCGGAGGCAACCCGTTTTCTTTCAATGGTTTGTCCTTTCAAAAGTGCATTTTCAATTTCTCGGTTTTTCGTTTTTAGTTCTTCATTTTTGGACTTTAATTTTCGATTCGACCATAGAATAAAACCCGTAAACAAGATGCCTAAAACAGATAGCCCCATTAAAAAATTACGCGTTTGAAGCAGTTTTTCATTTTCTAAGTCTGTGATTCTCAATTGCTGTTTTTCGGCTTCGTATTTGATTTGAAGCTCGTTGTATGCTTTTTGCACCGAAAATCGGCCTAAACTGTCTTCGTGGGCTTTGTGTGCCTCAAAATAGCGAAGCGCGTTTTGATAATCGCCGGCGAGTTTGTAGGTAGTATAGATGTAGCTTTCGGCGCGCGACTCCATTTCTTTCCAACCAGATTGGCGGGCATAATCCAAGCTGGCTTTGCGGTATTCAATGGCTCTGTCGTATTGTTTACGTTGTTGATAAATATCCGCTAAATCGGCGTAGGTGGCAAAAACAACGACTCGATTGTTGTAAAATTTGGCGATTTTCAAGGCTTTGTCGCGGTATTCATTGGCATGTTTTTCATCGCCAAGTTTCATGTAAGCGTTGGCCAAACAGTGCGGATTGTCCGCTTTAAGCGTAGGGCTTGTGGTGTAAGGAATATTCTTTTCTACTTCTTGGTAGTAATACAATGCTTTTTTATAATTCCTGATTCCAAACGAATCGTAATAGTTGTAATCACCCAGAAAGTCGTATATCCAGCAGAGATTGTTTTTGTTTTTGGTGGCTTTGGCATAGGGTAAGGCTTCATTGAGATAATTTAAGCATTTGTTTGTCAGCCCGTTATTGTTTAGTACAAAACCAGCTAAAACATACGCATATGACAATTCGTAAGGGTCACCACCTGCTTTTTTGAGTAATCGAATGGCATTGTCGTAATGATGTAGCGCTTGGGTATAATTGCCTTGCACATCATTTTTTTTGCCTAACGCACGCTCGTACAGTCCTTTGCCTTTCGGCCAATTGCTTTGCTGGGTAAAACGTTTCAGAGAATCTAAGAAAAAATCTTTTCGACTATCTCCCAAGTTGATAGAACGCTCGGTAAGAAGGCTCAGGCTTAAAATGACAGCCGTATCGCGTTGGAATGAAGACGATTGTTTTCCTAACGTACTTATTTCGTGAATAAGACTGTCTAACAAAGGGTTTTGGGCTTTTAAAAAGCCACAGGCCATGAGATAAAAAATAAAAATACATCCAATTTTCTTCATACGATATAGAACTAAACGGGAACTTCAACACTGATTCTCGTACCAGTTTCGGGCGTACTTTCCAACTGCAATTTGCCTGCCAATACTTCTACCCTACTTCGTAAATTACGCATTCCAATACCGTCTGATTGGATTTCTTCGGGCATTCCGACACCATCATCACTGACTGTGAGTGCAATTTGATGCGCTGTTTGACTTAAACTTATCCAAACTTCCGTAGCTTGGGCGTGTTTTAGAATGTTGTTTACCAATTCCAGTGCAATGTTGTACAACTGATGTTCAACCTGCGACGACGGCCGGGTTTGATTTTCATTGGCGATTAAATGGAATTTCGTTTTGGCATTTACATTGAGCTTTTCGACCAATTTCTGCAAAGCTGATACGAGCCCTTTTGTCTCCAATTCAGCAGGAAGCATATTGTGTGAAATCAGTCTTACATCGGCATACACATCATTGGCCATGTCAATCAATCGGCTGTGAATCTTTTGATTAAAGGAATTAAAATCTTCAGATTGCATTGCTTCCATGTGCCATCTCATCGCAGCAAGTTTGGTATTTAGATTGTCATGAAGTTCGGACGCAACGCGTTTACGCTCTATGTTTTGCCCTTTAAAAAGAGCTTCTTCAATTTCACGATTTTTACGAAGGAGTTCTTGATTTTTATGATTAAGCCTCCGATTTGACCATAAGACAATAACGACGCCCAAAATGCCTAAAAGCGAAAGACCGATAAGTATATTTCGTGTTTGAGCAAGTTGTTCGTTTTCAAGGGTTTGAATGCGAATTTTGTCAGTTTGCTGTTTTTTATCAAACTCATACGTCATGGACGAAACGGTGATTTTCTGAATCGCTTCGTTGTTGAGAATGCTGTCCGATTCAGCTTTGTACTGTTTGAAATGAAAAACCGCTTTCTGAGGTTGGCCCAATTTTTCGTAGGCAATAGACAACTGTCGGTTGTACTCGGCGGCCTCTTCCATCAAGGGAGGGTTGTTTCCAAGTGCCCAACTCAAGCCTTCTTTTGCCTTTTCAACGACTTGACTGTACTTTTTCTGAATCAAATAAATTTTACCGAAGTTGATTTGTGAAAGGTGTTGCATGGTTTCACCGCCCATGATTTTATTGTATAAATCTGCCGCTTTTTGACTGTATTTGAGGGCTTTATCGTAATCTTTGAGTTCAATGTACACGCTCCCCAACCGAGCATAAGGTCTGGGTAATTTGCCGATGTTGTTGATTTTCTCCAAAATTTCTACGGCTTTTTTATTGGCTACTAATGCTTCTGCGTAACGATGCCTTTCTTCTAAGATTTCTCCCTGATAACTGGCAATGTGCGCCTCTGCGCGAGGGTCACGCAATTTTTTAGCAATGACAGCGGCCTCCTCAAACGCTCGTAGGGCTTCTTCATATTTGTTAACGGTCAGAAAAAAGACGCCCAGATTTCCTACAGATGAGCGACGTATGCGCAAATCAGCGTATTTTTCCTGCAGTCGTTTGGCTTGTAACATCCGAACAACCGCTTCGGCGTTTTTACCCTGATTCATGAGTTGAAGTGCTTCACGCTCGTAAATGTAGCTTCGAAGTTCGTCGTTATGTATCTCTGAAACAAGGCGTTGGGCTTTATCAAGTAAGGATGGAATATCTTTTTGTTTCTGAAAATTGGGTTCGTAAATATGCGCACGGCGAATGTATGAAAAAGCCTCTATGTACTTGTCATTTAGTTTTTTAGCCAATTTGTCAACCGCGTCCAAGTGGGCATAAGCTGTCTGGACATCCGTCATTTGGTCGCGTTCCATGCGGACTAATTGCAACCGTGCTTCCGCTTCTCCTCTTCCAAAACCGATTTTCTGCCCCAATGCTACGGCTTGGTTAAGATAATGACGAGCCAATGAATCTTTTCCCTCAATCCACAGGTTTTTTCCCAAATCCACTAATACATGAATTCTTTGTGAATCAGCGGGCATTTTTGGCAATATACGAAGCAACGAATCGGTGTTTTGAGCACTGAGGCGAAACGTTAATAATAGAAAAAACAGGAATCCTTTTTTCATGAATGATACTCTATAAAAGTATTTCTACGGCGACTTTTGTCCCTTTATTGACCTCACTTTCAATCTTCAACTCACCTTTCAGCGTTTCTACCCGGCCTTTCAAATTGCGCATTCCCATGCCCTCATGTTGCGTTTCGGCCGGCATTCCTACGCCATTATCGCTTACGGTAAGACTCAACCGCGCTTCGGTTTGGCTGAGGCTTATCCAAACTTCGGTGGCTTGAGCATGTTTGAGGACGTTATTGACCAACTCCAGCGCGATGTTGTACAACTGATGTTCAACCTGCGATGACGGTCGGGTTTGGTTTTCGTCAGCGATTAAATGAAAATTTGTTTTTGAATTGATATTCAGTTTTTCAACCAATTTCTGTAATGCCGATACCAGCCCCTGTGTCTCCAATTCGGCAGGAAGCATATTGTGCGAAATAAGTCGTACATCGGCATAGACGTCGTTGGCCATTTCCAAAAGACGATGGTGTATTTTATGGTTAAAAGGCGTAAAATCATCGACTTGCATGGCTTCCAAATGCCAGCGTACGGCAGCGAGTTTGGTATTGAGGTTGTCGTGAAGTTCGGAAGCAACACGTTTTCGTTCTATTTTTTGTCCTTTAAAAAGGGCTTCCTCAATTTCTTTGTTCTTCGTTTTTAACTCTTCATTTTTCACTTTCAGTTTACGATTGGACCATAACACAAAAGCCAATCCCAAAACTCCCAAAAGCGAAAGGCCAACGAGAATATTACGGATTTGGGTCAATTTTTCATTTTCAAGGGTTTGAATTCGCAGTTTATCGTTTTGCTGTTTTTTCTCAAAATCATACGTCATGGATGAAACGGTGATTTTCTGAAGTGCTTCGTTGTTGAGAATACTGTCTGACTCCGCTTTAAATTGTTGAAGGTGATACAAAGCTTTTTGAGGTTGACCCAAAAACTCATACGCTTCTCCGAGTTGGCGGTGGTATTCTCCCATTTCCTTGCGTAAAGGCGGCTCGGAGCCGGAGGCCCATTCCAGTCCTTTTTGGGCGTAAGCAACGACTTGTTTGTATTGCTTATTGGCCAGAAAAATCTTTCCAAAGTTGATTTGTGCTACGTGATCCAATGCCTCATTTGAATCTACCTGACTTTTGTAGAGGCTATCGGCGGTACGAGTATATTGAAGTGCTTTTTGGTAATCTTTTAATTTTATATAGACTCCGCCAATACGGCCGTAAGCCCTTGGCAGCCACTGTGTAGCGTTGGAAAGTTGGTGGATTTTAGCTGCCTGTTGAAAGGAAGCCAGCGCTTCTTTGTATTTGCCCTGCCTTTCAAAAATATCTCCCCGCTGACTGAACACGTAGGCTCTAAGCCGTTCATCATTGAGTTTTTGGGCAATTTTTTCCGCTTCTTTAAAACAAGCCAAAGCACTTTCGAAACGACCCATTTCGACGTAAAAACTGCCCAGATTGGGGACGGTCGCGCGTAAGGCCATGAGGTCGCCGGTTTCTTCCTGTAACCGGCGTGCTTTGAGCATCAGGTCAATGGCTTCGGCATATTTTCCACCCCCCACTAGCAAAACAGCCATTTCGGCATAGACTGCTCCCTGCCAAACTTTATCTTTGTTTTCTATGAACAGCTGTAGAGCTTTCTCCAAAAGCGGTTTCACTTTTGACTGGTTTTCGAAGAAGCTTTCATACAATTGAGCACGGCGAAAATATACTTGCCCTTCCAATGATTTGTCGGGAATGGATTTGGCGATTTTCAGCGTGGCGTCCAGATGCGCGTAAGCGGTTTTTAAATCAGTAAGGTATTCGTTTTCAATTCTGACCAACTGCAAACGGGCCTTTGCTTCTCCGCGTAAATGATGAAGCTTTTGGGCAAGAGTAATGGACTGATTGCAATACAGACGAGCCAGAGAATCGTTGCCCTGCAGCCAAAAAGCTCGGCCCAGTTCAAACAAAACGTTGATTTTATTGGTATCAACGGATGCCTTTCCCAAGACTCCCAGTAGAGAGTCTGTTTTCTGGGCATAAACGGACAATGAAATCCCCCAAAAACAAAAAAGCCATTTTTTCATGAAGCTGTATTTGTTGTATAACTGGGTGAAAATAAGCATAAAGCACAATCTGTTCCAAGCCAACATGCCAAATATATAGGTTTTCCTATACCAAAAATGTAGGTGTTTCCGGATTTTTCAGCGCGACGTTTTGGAGGAATTTTGTGATGTTGAATTAAAATTAAAAGGAAACAAACGGCGTGAAAGTAAATTCCAAAAAGGGGGTCTCTTTAAAAAAGTGAGTTATATGTTGACAACACATATTTTTTAAAATTCGTCTTTTATTTGATATTTGATAACAACTTGATTCTCAAAGAAAAACTATTTCCTAAACCGATGTTACCTGCCAAAAAAACGAGCCTTTTTCAGCATTATCAACCAACAGTTATTGCGTTGGGAATTGGGCACGGTTTTTCAGATGCGGCGGCAGGGTATTTAATGGGAAATTTGACCCACACCTCCGATTTTTCGCAAATCGGAGGTGTGGTAATGTTGTATAATGTACTGGCATTTGGCGGTCAACTCCCCGCTGGGATGTGGTTAGACCGAATGGGACGCTATAAAGAAACTGCTGTTATTTCTTTGGCAATGATGGTATTGGCGTTAGGGTTTTCAGGAACAAATGTGTGGGTGTTTACGGTCTTGGCGGGCATAAGTTCCGCGTTTTTCCACGTAGCAGGTGGAGGAGTTACCCTGATGAGTTTTCCACAACGGGCGGGTTTCGTGGGGATATTTTCTGCTTTTGGAGTCATGGGTTTGGCCTTAGGCGGTTGGGCCGCCGCTATGAATTGGCTTTGGGTTCAGTATATATTGATGAGCGGTTTAGGAGCAGTATTCGTATTTTTACTTTGGGCAAAATACCCTTCTTTTCAAAAAAACAAGACTATCCCTAAAGAACAACCTTTGCTTGACAGTCATGATTATTTGATGATATTATTGCTTGTAGCGATTGCGATGCGGTCGGCAGTGTGGAATTTCATTCAATTGTTGTATACGCAGCAGTACGAATGGCTGTTGTATATTGCTTTGGCGGCCATGGTTGGAAAATTGGCAGGAGGTTGGTTGACCGACCGTTTTAGCTGGCGACTTTATACGCTTACAGCATTGATGGTGGCGATTCCTGCGTTG
>JBDHXS010000053.1:0-17021 GCA_039810845.1 Runella sp.
GAGCTTGGAGCTCCGACTCTTCGTCGTCCGAGAACGAGACGTCCGACGCGGTTTCGTCACCGTGCTCCAGCATCTCTTCTTCCGAGAATCCTCGGTCGACTTCGAGGTATTCCTCACCCGTTGACTGAAACCCAAAGGATTCGTAAAATTTTAAAAGGTACATTTGAGCGCCAATTTTGATAGGCTGTGGGCCGTATAATTTTTCACATTGCTCAATAGAATACGCTAATAATTTTTGGCCCACGCCTTGCCCCCTTACTTTTGAAGAAGTAGCTACTCGGCCTATGGAGGTATGCCCTTCAAAAGATAAATCTACGTCAAAAAGACGGGTGTAAGCCACCAAATCGCCTTCCTCATCATATCCTATGCAATGCCATGCGATAAAGTCTTTACGGTCTGTGTCGTGAAAAGGGCAGTTTTGCTCTACAATGAATACATCAATCCGTAAGGCCAAAATATCGTAAAGTTGGCGAAGCGTAAGGCTATTAAAAGGGAGGCACTGAAAAGTGATATTGGCCATTGTTGAGGATGTTTAATAACTTTGACAAAGTTCTAAAACTTTATTGAAGTTGAAACCATTTCTCAATTTTCACACGCATAATTTTCCTACTACACCCGACGAAAAAAGCATTTATAACCTCATGATTGAGGAAATAGATGCAATCGTAAAGGTGCGAGACAACTGGATTTCTGCGGGGATTCATCCTTGGTATATAAACAAGGAAGATTGGCAGAAAGATTTGCAAACACTGAAAAAGTGGATTGATAATGAGCAAGTTATGGCTATTGGAGAGTGCGGCTTAGACCGACTCGCTCAGGTTTCGATAGCGCAACAGTTATTGGTTTTTGACGCGCAAGTAAAACTGGCAGAACAAGTTCAAAAACCCGTTATTATTCATTGTGTGAGGGCTTTCAATGAACTGATTCAATGGAAAAGACAAAACAAGCCTCTTGTGCCCTTGATTATCCACGGTTTTAATAATAAACCAGAAATAACTCAACAACTTTTAGCCCATGGCTTCTATTTTTCGCTGGGTATAGCTTTACTAAACCCTGCCTCTAATGCTTCAAAGGTGATTAAAATGATTCCGACTGAAAGGCTATTTTTGGAAAACGATGATCGCGATATGCCAATCGAATTAGTCTATAAAGCTGCTGCTATACATTTAGAAACGACTATTGCTGAATTAAAAACCCAAATTTGGGCTAACTTTACGATTTTATTTGGATAAGTGAGTCTATAATTAGGTTACAGAGTCACAAATAAAGTAGCAATCGTTTTTTACATCACACTTATATTATACAGTATGTCTGACTTGTCATGGCTTTCTCGAACTCGCCTGATGATAGGTGACGGAGGGTTAGATAAACTTCAAAATGCCCATGTATTGGTGGTAGGGTTGGGAGGTGTTGGTTCTTTTGCCGCCGAATTTATTGCCCGTTCGGGGGTAGGTACTATGACCATCGTGGATGGCGACGTCGTTGACCCGTCCAATCGTAATCGTCAATTGCCTGCGCTTGCAACCACGCACGGACGGTCTAAGGCCGAACTGATGGCTGAACGCCTTTTAGCGATTAATCCCGAACTCAAACTTACGGTTATAAAAGAGTTTTTGACACCGGAAAAAGTACGCCAAATTCTTGGAGCAGCTCAGTATAGTTATGTCATGGATTGTATTGATAGCATTACACCTAAGCTGACGCTATTGGTGACTTCTTTAGAGTTTAAATACCCGTTGGTGAGTTCGATGGGGGCAGGGGGGAAATACGACCCTACGCAGTTGAAAGTAGCCGATTTGTTTGATACTTACGAGTGTTTATTAGCTCATTATGTGCGCAAACGCCTCAAAAAATATGGCATTAAGTCGGGAATAAAAGCGGTTTTTTCGACCGAGAAAGTACAGAAAGATTCCCTCATGTTGACGGATGGTAATAACTTCAAGCGCTCGGCTTATGGTACTATTTCTTACCTGCCAGCTACTTTTGGAAGTGTATGTGCTTCCGTAGTAATTCGGGGATTGTTAGGCCAAAAGATAGAATTGCATAAAAACCCACTGAAAGAATTAAAGAAAAAACAACAACAAAATAAGAGTAAGAAGTCATAAAAGAAGTACTTTTGGACAAAGTAAGGCCGCATGAGTTTTTTTCTAAATATAGACCACGATGCTAAAACGCCTAAATACAAGCAGATTGTAAAGTCGGTAATTGGCTCAATAGAACGAGGGTTGTTGAAACAACATGACCAACTCCCGTCTATTAATGAATTGAGCGAAGATTATTATTTAGCCCGTGATACAGTTGAAAAAGCCTATAAAGAGCTAAAAGCACTGGGGATTATTGATTCGGTAAGAGGCAAGGGTTTTTATATTCTCAATGAGAAGCCCACACAGATTCGGGTTTTGTTGGTAATGAACAAATTAAGTGCCTACAAAAAAGCAATTTATGAATCATTTGTAGCTACACTTGGCGACCGCGCTACGGTTACGCTACAGATTCATCACGGTAGCCTTCGCATTTTTAGGGATATTATTAAAGAGAGCGTAGGGCATTTTCATTACTATGTCATTATGCCTCACTTTTATAATGATGTAATGGTCACTTCAATAACGACTACCTTACAGCAAATTCCTTCCAATGAATTGGTCTTATTAGACAAAGAGATTCCAGAACTTTCTGGTGTTCATTCGAGTGTGTATCAGGATTTTACTAACGATTTATATGGTGCATTAGAATCTGGTCATGATTTGTTGGATAAATACCAAGAATTGGTTCTGGTTTTTCCTCGTGATGTTAAATACCCCCCCGAAATTGTGCGTGGTTTTAGGAATTTTTGTGCACACTTCCATAAAAAAGGAAGAACTATTGAAAGTGCTTCCTCAGAAACGGACTTACAAGGGCGAGCCTACGCTGTTTTAGAAGATTCAGATTTGGCTGAATTGGTTAAAAAAGCAAAACTACAAAGGTTAGAATTAGGAAAAGATGTAGGTGTGATGGCTTTCAACGACACGCCACTCAAGGAAGTTCTCGCAGATGGCATCACGGTGATTTCTACTGATCACGAACAAATGGGACGCTCAGCAGCTGCGTTGATTTTGGAAGGCACTGTGGCTCAAATCAAAAACCCTTTTGGATTGATTCGAAGAGGCTCGTTATAAAATAAGCCCTTTTTCTACATTAACCCCCTTAACAAATCAGGCAGTAGGCCCAAAAATAAAGTAATAATTGTAGTGGCAATTAAAACTAACCGATAAAAGGTCGGGACTTTAATGGCCCCAAGTTCACCTTCACGCATATAAGCGGCTATAATAGCACGGAAATAGTAGTAAATTCCAATTGCCGACATAAGTATTGCTACTATTAGTATCCAAGTGAGACCTCTTTCCACAACACTTGAGAAAACAAAAAACTTGCCCCAAAATCCAGCTGTCAAAGGAATTCCTGCTAAAGACAACATCGAAACCGTAAGCACAAAGGCCAATAGAGGGTTTTTCTTTCCTAATCCATTAAATGCTTCGAAGTTTTCGGCTGTTTCATACGAGCGAACGCCAGTTTCTTTGGTCACAACCATCAAAACACCAAATGCACTAATGGTAGCGAGTGAATAAGCCAATGAGTAAAAAACAATGGCACTTTGGGATTGAGAAGTGAGAGCAGTTAAGCTCAAAAGTAAATAACCAGCGTGAGAAATACTCGAATACGCCATCATCCGTTTGAAACTCTGCTGATAGATGGCGGTCACATTTCCTGCCAACAAAGTTAGTACTGTAATAGCGGCCATGGTCACCCACCAGAAGTTATAAATTCCTGAGAAAGAGCCTGAAAGTAAACGATAAATAGCAGCAAAACCAGCCGTTTTTACAATGGTGGACATAAAGGCTGTAAAAACGGTAGGTGCACCATCATACACATCGGGAGTCCAAAAATGAAAAGGAGCGGCAGATACTTTAAACAACATGCCAATTAATAACATCAACATCCCTACATATAGCATAGCAGATGGAGTTTGACTGGTCAAGACGTATGACTTTAGAGCGGTTATATTGAAAGAACCCGTTGCACCATAAAGTAAAGCCATTCCAAAAAGCATAATACCCGTAGCAAAAGCACCCATTAAGAAATACTTCAGAGCTGCCTCGTTAGAACGTAAGTTTTTCTTGTCGCTACCCGTAAGAACATACATCGAAACGGAAAGAATCTCTACACCTACAAATAGCATAATGAGATTTTCAAACCCAATCATCATAATCGCTCCTACTACCGAAAAAAGCATAATGGCATAGTATTCCGCAGGTTGAGCTGATTCATCATCTATAAAACCACGGGTTAAAGCCACAATTAGTAATGATGACAGCAAAACAATTCCCGAAAATGACATCGTTAGCTTGTTTTCAAACAGCATGTTTTTGAAATACAGGGAAGGGGCATCATTCCAATTGAGAAAATTGGCTACTAATACGACTGCTAATACCAAAAGGGTAGCTGGCAACAAAAGATTTTTTGATTTCTGAAAACCCAGAAATAAAACCAAAAGGCCAAATATGGAGAGAAGTATGATTGGAAGCATTTTTTTAATGGTTCAATTTGAAACGGGGGCGGTTCGCCGCTGCGATGCCTGTGCGATGTGATAATTTAAAAATAGGACTGTTCTCAAATTAATAATGAATCATTTGTAAAAGATTACTTACTGCGGGTTCAGTCAATTTTAAGAAAGAATTAGGATATAAACCCATCCAAAATACCATAATTGTCAATGGAAGCAACACGGCACGTTCACTGAATGATAAATCGGCAAAGTGTTCGGTAAAAGAGGATTTATGTCCAAACATTGATTTTTGAAATAAACGCAGCATATAAACAGCACCCAAAATAATCGTTGTTCCTGCAATCGCTCCTATCCAAACGTTTGATTCATAAACACCCCGCAACAGTAAAAATTCTCCTACAAAACCGTTGGTCAATGGTAACGCGACACTTCCAAGCATTAGAATCATAAAATAGACTGTCAAGTTAGGAGTACGTTGCGTTATACCACCCAACTGTTCAATATTGCGGGTTTTAGTACGTGAAAAGATGATTTCGACAATGAAAAATAACCCCACTACATTGATACCGTGCGCAAGCATTTGAATCAAAGCTCCTTGTACTCCGCTTAGTGTTTGGGAAAATACCCCTGCTGACATCAATCCAACGTGGGCAAAAGATGAATAAGCAATCAAACGCTTCATGTCGCGTTGCTGAATCGCGATAATCGAACCATAAACAATACCAATCACTGAAAGAATGATAGCGGTGGTTCCCCACGATTGCAAACCAAGAGGAAGAATGGGTAAAATAAAACGAATAACACCATATACACCCATTTTGAGCATAATACCTGCGAGTAACATAGTTGCAGGTGTGGGAGATTCTGTATAAGTATCAGGTTGCCAAGTATGAAAGGGGAAAACTGGCATCTTGATGGCAAAAGCAATAAAGAAAGCCCAGAAAATCCAGCCTTGTTTTTGTGCATCTAAGGCCAATTTATAGAAAGCCGAAATTTCCGATGTATGTCCTTGTGCAGAAGTGGTTTGGTAGTACAAATACACCAAGGCAACCAGCATAAACAAACTACCGAAAATGGTATAAACAAAAAACTTGAAGGTAACTTTAATGCGATTTTCACCTCCCCAAACTGCGGCTAAAAAATAGACAGGAATCAGAGCAGCTTCAAAAAATAGATAGAATAAAAATGCGTCAGTAGCCGTAAACACGCCCATTAAAGCTGACTGCATAAACAATATTAACCCATAAAAAGCCGACGCGTTTTTATAGGGCTGGCGGAAAGTGGAAAGAATAATGAGAGGCGTTAAAAACGCTGTAAGCATCACAAGCAATAAACTGATACCGTCAATACCTCCCGCAAATGAAATGCCTGCTGATTGAATCCACGGATAACTAAAACTAAACTGATGCGAGGCTGTAGGTTGAAACTGTGAATAAACTACAATCGCTAATACCAACTCAATCATCGCTCCTATGAGAGCTAATTGTTTGGCACTGTTATTTTTTGTAATTAATGAAACTACGCCCGCAACCAACGGAATGAGTATAAGTGAAAGTGTAAGCATTTTCGCGTTTTTAGATTTTATTGATTGTATGTGGATTTTAAGTAAATGATGCCAAAATTTGTTTTTTTGTTTCTACCTAAAATCTCAAAAATCTAATGAGTTGTTCATTTTAACAAAAAATTCCAAGCCAGAATCACTACTATCCCAATAACCATAGCAAATACATAAAAGCCCGTTTCGCCAGATTGTAACAGACGCAAACGGCCTGCTGAAAACTGTACCAAACGACCTGTTCCATTGACTACTAAATCAATCAAGAATTCACCAAAACTGTATAGTAAGTTTGAAAGCTTACGCATTGGATTTACAAAAACTGCTTCGTAAAGTTCATCAACGTAATATTTGTTTTGGAGTACTTTGGCAAATCCCTTAACATCTTTATCGGCTGCAGGAACTGTATTTTTGCTGATGAATAAATTGTAAGCAAACAAAATAGACAATACCGCTGCTCCGACCGATATGCCCATCAGGATATATTCGGTTGAATGATCTAAGTGTCCTTCAAATAAATCAGGATTTACCTGTTTCGACAACTCAAACAAAGGAGCCATAAAATGCGACAATGACTCTCCTCCACCCAGCGCATGGGGAATATTCATAAAACCGCCTATGGCGGATAACACCGCCAGAATCATCAACGGAACGGTCATGGAAGCAGGTGATTCGTGTAGATGATGTTCCTGTTCGTGAGTCCCGCGGAATTTTCCAAAGAAAGTAACAAACAGCAAGCGAAACATATAAAAAGCCGTCATCATGGAGGTGACTAACCCAAGCCCCCACATGAGTTTATTATGCTCAAATACGTGCGCTAAAATTTCATCTTTTGAAAAGAAACCTGCGAAGGGTATAATTCCTGAAATGGCGAGTGTTGCAATCAAAAATGTCCAGAAAGTGATAGGCAAATGTTTACGCAAACCACCCATATTCCGAATGTCCTGCTCGTCAGACATAGCGTGAATCACACTACCAGCGCCCAAAAACAACAAGGCTTTAAAGAAAGCATGCGTCATAACATGGAACATAGCCGAGGTATAAGCACCAACTCCCAGTGCCAAAAACATATAACCCAACTGACTTACGGTAGAATAAGCCAATACTTTTTTAATGTCGTTTTGGTATAAACCAATCGAAGCAGCCACCACGGCAGTCAATAATCCAATGCCACCCACAACACCCAAAGTAGCGGGTGCAAGCGAGTACAGGACGTTGGAACGAATTACCATATAAATTCCCGCCGTCACCATGGTTGCAGCGTGAATGAGGGCTGAAACTGGGGTAGGACCCGCCATCGCATCAGGTAGCCACGTATAAAGTGGTATTTGTGCCGATTTCCCCATTGCGCCTATAAAAAGCAAAGCGGTGATGGTAATAATGACATTATCGTTTATGCTGAAACTTCCATTGGCGGCTTTGCTAAATACATCAAGGTATTCGACCGAGCCAAAGGTTTGAATAATCATAAAAATACCCAACAAAAAGCCTAAATCACCGATGCGATTCATAATGAAGGCTTTACGGGCAGCATTGTTGTAGTTTGTAACCTTATTCCAGAAACCAATTAGTAAGTAAGAACAAAGTCCCACACCTTCCCAACCAATGAACATAATGACATAGTTGGAACCCATCACGAGTAGCAACATGAAAAACAAAAAGAGGTTGAGAAAGGCAAAAAACTTCCCAAATCCCTCGTCATGACTCATGTAACCAACTGAATAAATGTGAATCAACGAGCCAACTCCAGTCACTACCATAAGCATCAGCAGAGAGAGCTGGTCAATCTGAAAAGCAAACGGAATAGTTAGTTGGCCGATTGAAATCCAGTCAAATACTTTTACTATTTGAGGTTGGTCATTGAAGTTGTTCCAAGCAAGAATAGAAATGGCAAAAGCCCCCAAGGCAGTGGCCGAACCAATCGTTCCTGCAAGATTTTTGGGTAAATGTCGAAACCCAATACCATTGATAATGAAACCAAGGAGGGGAAGCAACGGTATAAGAATAAGTAAGGAAGCAGACATATTTTTGAAACGTTAATTGTTAATAGTTAATAAGCTATCGGCTTTTCAACGATTAACGGATAACAAATAACAGTTTTAAATTACCATTTCAATTTATTCAGGAAACCAATGTCAATTGTACGGGTGTTGCGATAAATCATGACAATAATAGCCAACCCTACAGCAACTTCCGCCGCGGCTACGGCCATGATAAAAAATACAAAAACCTGACCAACGGGGTCAGATTTATAGGTAGAAAAGGCAATAAGCAACAAATTGACAGCATTGAGCATCAATTCAATACTCATGAAAATAATAAGCGCGTTGCGACGGGTCAATACGCCCACGATGCCTATCACAAACAGCGTTGTTGCCAACAGCACGTAGTTTTGCAATGGAATTAATTGGACAACGTCAGGTATTGACGGGGTAGCTTGTGGAAACATAGGTAGTTAGGTCGAATGAAGTCTTACAAGAAAGATTATACTTCAAAAACGTGGCAAATTTACTGAATAATCGTACTTGCCCAAATCTGTTGCTGAAAAGAGTTTTATTTAGATTGCTTTTGAGCAATAACCCGCAGGTTGCGCCGATTGTTACCATATTGATTCAATTGAAATCCAATCGAACCTTTTTCTGCCAAAGATACACTTTCATCTTTGGACTGAAAAGCTGAACGAAGCAGTAAGCCAATTGTTTTCAGCAACCCTTTTTCCCAGCTATCAATTCTGTCATATTTCTTACCTGCGGTTTCCAAAAATAAGATATTCATCTCATGTTCTTCTAAAATTTGTCGAAGGGTATCCATGTCCCAAAGGCAAATATGTGGCGAGTGTCGGCGTTCACACTGAAGGTTAAAAACATCTGAATTAGGCATTTCCCAAATAAAAACCCCGTTAGGACTCAGCAGGCCTTTACATTGTTCCACAAATTTGTGAGGCTCAGCAACGTGTTCGAATACGTGTGAGGTTATCAAAACATCTATTGTTCCGTTAAGGTCGGCAAGGTCGTCTACGCCACCAAATCGGAAGTCAACTCCCATTTTTTTTAGGATAATTTCTGTTTGGAGGTCATATTCTACACCGATATAACGTGCTTGTGGAAAATAGGGGGCGAATCCATATACCAAATGCCCATATCCGCAGCCTAAATCGCAGATTACTTGGGGTTTGGATAGGTTTTTTTGTATGAATAATTGTGCCAAAGCTCGTCCGCGAGAAACAGAAAAAAGATTATCGCTTGGAAAATCATTAATGGATACCTGATACATCGTATCGCGGTCGTACTGGTTTTTATAATATTCAGTCAGGGTTTTTTCCGTAAACAAGCGATTAATCTGGTTTAAACCACAGCGTTTGCACTTGATGAGGCGACTATTTTGAAAAATCGTATCGTTGGCTACGGCCCGGTAGGGCATCAGATCTTCAAACTCGGTGTGATGGCAGAGGTAACAATTCATGGAAAGTTATGCGTATTTGGGGGTAGGGCCAAAAATCCAACGTTTCAACGTTTTTTGGAGATTACTCCCCAGCCAAGCGTCCAGCATTTTATCACGCTTACCGGTAGGAGGTACAGCTGGTGCATTTTGAGGATGGGCAGAAAGGACTAAATGAAAACTTCCGCTTGCTGGGCCACTGTATTTAGTACCGCCGCGTACAAATTGTGTATTGAAAAAGCCAACAAAGGCTGGTAGGTGATACAAACCTAAACTCGCAAATTTTTCAATCCACCATTCTTTAGGCTTCACAGTTTGGTGCAGATTTACTCCATTTACAATATCATCGACTGTGGCTACGCTCATGATCCAAAGACCGTGCGGAGCTAAGTGTTTTTTTACGTTTTCGGCAACTGCTGCAATTTTATCAGGCGCAATATGTTCCATCAACTCCCAAGAAGTGATGAGTTCAAATGATACCTGTCTTTTTACTTCTTCAGTTTGAATAGATACCTCAAAGTTTTCGGTTACATCACAGGTAAATAGGTTATTAGGAATGGTTGCCCATTCGGCTCTTTTAAATTTTTTTGAGTAGTCGCTACCTTCTAAGCCTATGGCAAAACATCCATCGTTGAGGCAGTCTTTCACAAAAGCTCCGCCCGCGCAGCCGATGTCTAGTATTCTGAGGGGCTTGGCATAGGAGTAAAAAATTTGATAAATTTTTTCGTTAAAGCGATAGTTGCGGCTATTGTTTGAGGCCGTCCCCCAAGGCACCAAATGATCAGGAGAGTCGAAGGCGATGGGTTTTTGAGTAGCAACGACGATTCGGGAAGTTTCGGTAAATTCAATAGATGGCGAGGACATACAGCTTTTTAGATAGTTGTTTTGAGTAAAATTAGTGATTTATATCTTGATAAGGAGTGTTATCTTCTATTTTAGCTTTGAGACGATTGGATATTTTATCCTGAATAATTCGAATTTCTTCTACTTTCAACCAAAGGCTACATCCCATAAAAATAGCAAGAGAAGTAATGGATAACCCCACCCCAATTAGCAAGCTCATAAGTTTGCTATAAGCCGACATCACTTGCCAATACGGATGAATCCCCCAAATAAATCCGATTCCAATTAAGAATGAAAAGGTGATTTTAATAATTTCTTTGAATTCATAAAAACCGAAGTAATCTCGTTTCCAAAACCAGATCGTTAACATGGGAACGGCAGTCATCAGGGCATTGTGAAGGAACACCTGAATCAATACACCCTCAAATCCTAAGGAACGAATGATGAAATAGCCAATAATAGCCGAAATAACGTGAATAATACTCCAATAATAATTTTGCAACTCAGGAGGCGTTACGGCAACCGCGAGTTTCCGGAATATCATATAGGGCCCTGTACAAATCATTGCCGCAAAAAATACGCATAAAAGTTCATAAACACTTTGCACATCGTGCGCATTGAACTTTACCCCTCCCCAAAGCGTCCAAATCAAATATTGACCGCCTGCCCAAAAAGGCAACAGGATTAAAAAACCAATAAAATATGAAAAATTAAGGTTCTTTGAGACATAGCTTTTGACCAGTTGTCCATTGTTTTGGATAATGAAACGATTGATTTCATTAAAAAACACCGTACTTATAGGCATCAAAAATATATTTGCTACTTTACCATAAATAAGTTCTGCATAGCGATAGACGGCAAAAGTACCCGCTGGAAGCAACGATAAGCCCGCATTGAAGATAAATATGTAAATCTGTACGCTTACCATATAAGTAGAAGTAGCCGATAGTGTACGAGCTAATTCACGAAGCGGGAAATAGGGATTACGAAATAGCCACGTGTGCTGATAACCCAACTGCCGTAAATAGTAAATAGTTGTAGCAAACTGAGCCAATACACTGATTATTAGGGCAATGACAAGGCTTGTTACATTGCCTTCGCGCCCCCATACGAGTAATATCACAATGTTGATTACTTGAGAAACTGTACCCGTAAACTCAACTTTCCCGTAAACATTTTCGGCGTTGAGCATCCCCTGAAAAATGTTTGTAGCAATCTGGAAAGGCATTAAAAAACCAGTGATACAAAATATTTGCCAAACTTGATATTTTGTAGTGTTCTCAAAACCAGGGACTAACAAATTAACGATGCTTGTGCCACTGGCCACAAATAGTATAACTAATAGCAGGGCAATTCCAACCATATAGTTGCTCAATGTTGCTACTACAGACATGGCTGCTTGAGGACTTACTTCTTGTTTGATCCTATGATAACGCGCCACAATAATTTCTACTAATTGGCCTGTATTGACAAAGCGCGACACGGCCGTACCTAATATAGAAGCCGCAAAGAAAGCCTCTACCTCCGCTGATGTTCCAAATAGATATACCATCATTGTCGAAATGACGACGTTCAAAACAACATTGAGCGAATTTAGACTGAAAAGAACTCCGATATTTCGATAATCAAGTGTCAAAGCAGGTAGTAAATTTATTGGCCAAAGATAGTGGTATTGGTTACATAAAGAATAGGTTTAGTGCCTACTTTCAACCAATTGATTTGATACTGATTTAAAGATTGGACACAATCGTAGGCCTCTGCCTCCAATCCTTTTTTAAAATAACTCCGTTGTTTCAGCATATTTACGAGGTCATTACGGGTAGAAGCCGTCGGGAAAATGAGTTTCGTTTGGTCTTTGGTCAAAACCAAATAGATGGCTTCATTGGCATTCTTTGGAAATTCCAACTGAGGTTCTTCAATCAGCCAATAATTGCCGCAGGTGACTCCATCAGTTTTTGATTCTGTATTGTGCTCTTTTGCCTGTTTTCCCTGAAACGGAAGCCGAGAAGCTATTTTCAGTTGAGCCATTAAATCATAACGCGGTGGAATGGTGTACAAACCAATCTTGTGCGCCTCTACGGCTGTTCTTACAAAACGAGGTGTACCGTCGGTTGTATATACATCCAATTGATTGTTAAAGATGTTATAGTAATCGGTTATGGTACGCCATTCGGTTGTTTTTCGTAAACCAATATCACGATAAAAACTCAATACTGTAATGATTACAACGAGTGCCCATGGTAAGAAAGCAATCAGATGGTTGACTCTGAATTTTATGAGACGAAACCCCATCAGAAAACTAACAGCCACTGCTAAGGAAGAATACTGACGATAGCGCCCACCGACGATGATACTCATCCCTTTTTCAGCCCGAAACAAAGCTACTGCCAAGGCTGTCAGGAAGATAAAAGCCATCAGCGATAGTAAAATCAAATCGGTACGCTCGTGGGTTTGAAGATACTTTCGGAAGGTGAATATACTTGTGATTAATGTAATGATTCCAACCAAAACAGCCATTGCTTGACCCAATTTGCCTCCCAACAAGGCACCGTAGGAACCTAAAAATGCCAATATATTAAGCGGGAGGAAAGGCAAATTACTTAATTCAAAGATACCTGAAGAGGGTTGTTGGCGCATCAGATAAAAATAAGCTCCACAGGAAAGAATTGTGGTACTTATCCAAACGATGTACTGATTCAAAGGGCGTTTGTCCAGCAACAGGATAAGAAAACCGATAGGCCAAATCATGAGTCCATTGCCATTACTGAATAAAGAAAGCAGTGCAGCTGGCAGAGCCCAATACCAAATTTGTGGGTTTGACAGAAGGAAAACGCTCAATGTCACGGGTAATATTACCCAGATATTGGACCATAGAGCCATTGCCCAAAAAGAAGTAGGAGAATATTGAGGATTTAGAAATACCAATACCACCACTAAAAAATAAAACACAGAAAAACGATTGGAAGGAGTAAATAGCTGATACAGGAACGCCAATTGTATTATTAACAGGCCATTACCAATAATTAAAAGATTGCCAAAATCTATTTTCCCCGTCAAACCGTAGCTAATCCAACTCACCGCACGTGTCATTATCATAATATGCTCACTGTGAGGTAGAAGGAGCGATTTGAGTTGGTTGCCTAAATTTATCTCCCGAAAGGTGAGAATATAGTTCAGTATGGCGTCATAGTCATCAAGGTAAGGAATGTTTACAGCGTATAGGACTACATAGTAGAAATACCAACTTATATACGCTACTGCCAAAACAATAAGCCAATAAAAACGGGAAGCAGATTGTTGTCTTTGCATGATTACTCTATTGATTGCTTTTCAAGAGGAGTTCGACAAACTCTCTGACAGCACCATCGCCTCCTCTTTTTTCGAGTAAAATAATGGAAGGTAGGTTTTTGACTGTTGAAACAGCATTGGCTGGACAAGCCGCCACGCCTACTGCCTGCAATAAATCCAGACAATTGATATCGTCACCGATGTAAGCTACTTCGGCTAAAGAAATTCCCATTTCAGCACAAATCTGTTTGGCAACGGCTAATTTACCTCCGTCACGTTTACCTTGAAATAAATAATCCGATTTTATTTTAGCTGCCCGGCGTGCGACAATCTGCGTATTTTCGGAAGTAACAATTCCTGTTTTTATGCCAGCGTTGCGAAGTAATTCAAACGCCATTCCATCATGGGTGTGAAACCGTTTGGTTTCGTCACCGCTTTCGGAATAATACATACTTCCGTCCGTTAAAACACCATCAACGTCGGTCAAAAATAGTTTTATAGTTACCATCTATTACTCAAAATTAAACAAGTCATTCTGCCTTTTACTCCATGAAGGCGTACGGTTCTCCACTTTGCTTTACCAAGCTGTCCAGCCACCATCTACCATCAACACAGAGCCAGTCATGTAGCTTGATTCATCAGAGGCAAGCAAGGTAAAAGGACCACGCATTTCTTCGCGATTGGCCATCCGTTGAAGAGGAGAGAGCTTGGCAAAGTTATTTAAAAACGCTTCATCATGGTTATTCAGGATTCCATGCGGGACTACGGCATTACATCGAATATTGTCTTTGGCGTAAAAAGTAGCGATGTAGCGCGTGAAATTTGGGATAAAAGACTTGGACGCGATGTAATCTATCGGTTTATAATTCTGTGTTTCCTGCCCAAAATCATACAGGGCTTGATTGGGTGCAACTACCGAGTAGGTAGAGGCCACATTGATGATATTGCCGTAGCCCTGTTTGAGCATTTGTCGGCACGCGGCCTGAGTCATGATAATAGTTCCCGTAAGATTCACTTCTACTGACTTTCTCAATAAATCAATTGGATAATTTTCAAAACAGGTTTGATTGACTTTTGAGATGCCTGATTTATCAAATTTAGCGTCAATCGCTGCATTATTCACCAGCACATCAATCGTCCCAAAATGGGCTATTATCTTTTCCACTCCTTCCGCTACTTGTTGTTCGTTGGTAATGTCCATTTCTACGACTATAAAATCAGTTTCGGCAAAATTTTCGCGTAGCCAACTCACCATTTTCTCGTCAATGATAATATCTGCCCAAGCGACTCGTGCGCCTTCATTCATGTAATGCGTACAGATTTCTTTGCCAATCAGCCCAAAAGCGCCGGTGAATAAAATACTTTTCCCTTTTAATCTTTGCATGGTTCAACTGCACATTTTGATAATTACATCCGACTCTGTCAAATACTGCTGAGTCAGGGTATTGCGTTTTTCTGATTGTGTATTTTTAAAAAAGGCCAGCGTTTGTTGTCGAAACATTTCATTACGTTCAAAGCCTTTGTTTTCCACTACTTCCACGCCCGATTCAGTCCGTATTGTCATTTTATTTTGGAAATAATCAAATTCAATAACGGCCTCATCAAATACAAAATCATAGGTTCGTTTTGGTATTTTTTGGTAATAATTCAGTTGAACAACACCGGTAATACCACCTGCATATTCCATCAGGAAAGAAGCTCCTGCTTCTACATCTACTTCTAAATCAGACCGATAATTGAAAGTGCGTTTCCAATTGGCTGGCAAATCACCAATCAGCCAATTGACGATATCCAAATCATGGCTTAATGTCAAAGCAACTCCGCCGCCTAAGTCTTTTCGGGCAGCATAAGAACTCCGGTAATCTTCCCAAGGATGCCAATGGGGAAGATATTCTCCCCAATATGTACTGAATGACAATAGATTATTAAAACGATTGCTTTGAATAATTGACTTTAATTGCTGCATTAATGGATGGTAACGCAACATATACCCTACTTGAATAAGTACGTTTTTTTGCTGTGCTGCATGGATCAATGGGTCAATCTCGACGATTTTGCTGGTGAGTGGTTTTTCTACCAATACGTGGATTCCTTGTTCAATACAAGCCATTACACCTGATAAATGTTGGGAGGTCGGAGTGCAAATAATAGCAGCATAAGGTTTGATGCTGTTTATTTCAGAAAAATCAGTAAAACAATGGACACTATCAGTCGCCACATTCCGTAAAGGAAGCATTCTCTGACGATACACGTGCAGATTATGAAAGCCGAGAGATTGCAAGACCTCAATGTGCCGTTCACCAATCGAACCGGCACCCAGAATCAAAAGTGGAACGCTGTTAGGTAAGCTCAATAGTTTTAAAATTTAATACAATCCAAACGACTCATTACTTCTTCAGCCTTGCGAAAACTATTAAGGTCGTCAATATCCACCGCGTAGTCAAAAGGCAGCAAATAAGGCAATATAGGCCAGCCTGACATTGATTTTTTTTCTAAAATGACCAAGGGCCGAATTACATCCAACGTCCCGATTTGCCAATACACAGGCGGGAGTTTTTGACGGGGCTCATTGTAAGGCTCCGAAAATACAGGATGTTGCATCAGTGGCTCCATCGTGACCGTCTTTTCATCGTATAGCCACATTTTGTAGGGGGTTATGGGAGCAGCTGTAATCATCCGGAGACTATCGGCTTCTGGGTATATTAACATCCTTTGAATTGCTCCTTCGATATGCTCCACTGACCGAATGGGCGAGGTAGGTCGAAATTGAACGATTAAATCAGGCTGATAATTTTCGTTTTCTAAAAGCCATCTTAGGGCATGGTCGAAAACTTCAAAATCGGTACTCAAATCTTGGGCAAATTCGGCAGGGCGTAAAAAAGGCACTTCGGCTCCATATTGAGCAGCAACGGCCCCAATTGCTCTCGAATCAGTTGAGATAATTGTACGCGTGATGGAAGGGGTATCAAGTGCTGCTTTAATGCTGTATGCAACCAACGGGTGTCCCGCTAGTGGCAATAAGTTTTTATTGGGAAGCCCCTTGCTGCCACCCCGGGCTTGAATGATAGCTAATACGTTAGGTCTTGACAAAATCTAATCGGTTTTAGGTAGTTTAAGCCGCTTGGTGCTTACGATATTTGAGTTTATTGCGCTGTTCGGCTTCAATATCCAAAATTTCTTTCTCCTTATAATGAAGTGCTGTGTAGATGTTATTTAGATCCCGTACTAATTTTTGTAAACCCGGTACTTCCAAAGAGGCCGCGTGGTCGGTGCCTTTCCAGGTTCGGTCTTTGGTAAAATGCCGCTCAATCCAACGTGCTCCCAACGTATAGGCCGCTACATCGGCGGCAATAC